>CAITEC010000041.1 GCA_903891325.1 uncultured Opitutaceae bacterium | reverse complement strand
GCTGAGCGACCCAATCCACGAACCAGCGCGCTCGGAGATCGCGCTCCACCCTCTCTGAACTTATTCAAAACAGGACAAACAGGGCCGGCCGTTAATTCTCCTGAGCGATGCCCAACCGGAAACGGCCCGCTCCCATCCACCCCGACCTGGAGAGCATCATGTTCACCGAGGCGGAGATCAAGGAGCGGGTAAGGACCCTGGGCACCGAGCTGAGGAACACGTACGGGGCGGGCGAGTTCACGATGATCTCCATCATCAACGGGGCCGTCATGTTCACGGCCGACCTCATGCGCGAGATCGACAATCCCGTTCGCCTGGACTGCGTCCGGATCTCGAGCTACGGCGACCGGACAATGTCCGACGGGGCGCCGCAGATCGTCAGCAGCCTGACGATCGACATCGCCGACCGGCACGTCCTGGTGATCGACGACATCCTGGACACGGGCCGGACGCTCACCCTGATCACCGGCCTGATCCGGAAGCTCAAGCCGGCCAGCCTCCGGGTCTGCGTCCTGCTCGACAAGGAGGAGCGGCGCCAGGTCCCGTTCAAGGCCGATTTCGTGGGATTCAGGATCCCCAACAAGTTTGTCGTCGGCTACGGGCTGGATTTCGCGGAGCGCTACCGCAACCTTCCCTGCATCGGCGTGCTCAAGACACAGATCCAGGGCACGCTGGAGTGGGCCTGATGCCGGGCCGGGGGCGGCCTCAGCGGCGGCGGCGGGGCCGATCCGCGGAGGCGGGCTTCCGGTAGCTCCCGGACTTGAGCGAGCCAATCTGGTCCCGAAGGTGGGCCGCCCGCTCGAACTCGAGCTTTCCGGCGGCCTCCTGCATCTCGTCCTCGAGTTCGGCGATCACCGCTGCCACGTCGTCGACCTCCTCCGCCACCGCGCCCTCCACCGGGCGATCGCCGGACCCGTCGTAGGTGTGCAGGCTGGCCTGGGCGCCGCGGGTCGTGCCCCGCGGGGTGATCCCGTGGGCGGTATTGTAGGCCATCTGGAGGGCCCGGCGCCGCTCCGTCGTCTCCATCGTCCGCCGGATGGACTCGGTCACGCGGTCGGCGTAGAAGATCACCCGGCCCCTCACGTGCCGGGCGGCGCGGCCGGCCGTCTGCATGAGGCTGGTCTCGCTGCGCAGGAAGCCCTCCTTGTCCGCGTCGAGGATTGCCACCAGGGCGACCTCGGGCAGGTCGAGCCCCTCCCGCAGCAGGTTGATTCCCACCAGGACGTCGAAATTTCCCAGGCGCAGGTTGCGCAGGATCTCGACCCGCTCGATCGCGTCGATGTCCGAGTGCAGGTACTCGACGCGGACCTTCGCGGCCCGCAGGTAGGCGGTGATGTCCTCGGAGAGCCGCTTGGTCAGGGTCGTCACCAGGACCCGCTCCCCCGCCTCGGCGGCCTTCCTCACCTCCCCGATCAGGTCCTCGACCTGGCCCTTCGTCGGGCGGAGCGTGATCTCGGGGTCGAGCAGCCCGGTCGGCCGGATCAGCTGCTCGGCCACGACGGTCGAGCGCTCCAGCTCGAAGGCGGCCGGCGTGGCGGACACGAAGACGGTCTGGCCGGTGATCCGCGAGAATTCCTCGAAGGTCTGCGGGCGGTTGTCCAGCGCCGACGGGAGCCGGAACCCGAAGTCCACCAGGTTCTGCTTCCGGGCGCGGTCGCCGTTGGACATGCCCCCGATCTGCGGGACGGTCGCGTGGCTCTCGTCGATGAAGATGATGAAGTCCTTTGGGAAGAAATCGATCAGGCAGAGCGGGCGGTCCCCGGCCTTCCGCCCGGCAATGTGCCGGGAGTAGTTCTCGATCCCGTTGCAGAACCCCATCTCCTGGAGCATCTCCAGGTCGTAGCTGGTCCGGGTGCGGATCCGCTGGGCCTCCAGGTAGCGCCCCTGCTTCTCAAACCAGGCGACCCGCTCGTCGAGCTCCGCGCGGATGGCCGCGATCGCCGGCTCCAGTTTTCCCCGGGTGGTCACGTACTGGTTGGCCGGGTACAGGTCGAACTGGTCGAGCTCGCGGATCACCGACCCGGTGATCGGCTCGAACTCGCAGATCCGCTCGACCCGGTCCCCGAAGAATTCCACGCGCAGCCCGTGCTCCAGGTAGGCCGGCATGACGTCCACGACGTCGCCGCGCGCGCGGAAGCGGCCCCGCTTCAGCTCCAGGTCGTTGCGCTCGTAGGTGTTGTCCACGAGGCGCTCCAGCAGGTGGTTCCGCCCGAGCTCGCCGCCCTTCCGGATCTGGATGCGCATCTCGGTGAAGTCCTCCGGGGAGCCCAGCCCGTAGATGCAGGAGACGCTGGCCACGACGATCACGTCGCGCCGGCTGACGAGGGCGCTGGCCGCGGCGATCCGGAGCCGCTCGATCTCCTCGTTGATCGAGGAGTCCTTCTCGATGTAGGTGTCGCTCGACGAGATGTAGGCCTCGGGCTGGTAGTAGTCGTAATAGCTCACGAAGTACTCCGTCGCGTTCTCGGGGAAAAATCCCTTGAACTCCGAGTAGAGCTGCGCGGCCAGGGTCTTGTTGTGCGACAGGATCAGCGCGGGCCGGCCGAGCCGGGCGATGACGCTGGCCATCGTGAAGGTCTTTCCCGAGCCGGTGACGCCCAGGAGGGTCTGGTAGCGGTTGCCCGCCTCGATCGAGGCGACGAGGCGCTCGATCGCCTCCGGCTGGTCGCCGGTCGGCTTGAAATCGGCCTTTAGCTTGAAAAGCATCGCCGGAGGAGCGCCGGAAGCTCGTCGAGGGAGTTTATGAACGCACCCGCCTCGCGCCTCACGCGCTCCCGGGTCGCGTAGCGCCCGAAGCCGACAAACAGGTCCGCGACCGGCGCGGTCTCCAGGTCGCTCACCCCGTCGCCGACCATCACGAGCCGGGACGGGCGCAGTTCCTCCCGGAGCCTGCGGATGACATCGACCTTGCCGCCCGACCGGGTGCTCGGGAACTCGGCGTCGTAGCCGCGGTAGCTCCCGTCGGGTTCAAAGAAAAGGTCGACCGCCTCCACGCGGGCGATGCCGAGCCGGTCGGCCAGGGGCCGGATCGCCTGCCGGAATCCGCTGCTGATGATCACCGGCGTCCATTGCGCCCCCGCGAGCGCCCCGACCGCCTCGAGCGCGGTCGGCTCGGCGGTCTCGACGTAGCGCCGTCCGACGGCGTCGACATCGGCGGCGCTGGGGCGGATCATCTCGAGGCGGCGGGCGAAGACCGACTCGAGGGGGATCGAGCCGTTCATGGCCCCGGCCGTCATGGCCTCGACCTGGGCGAACACGTCGGGGCCGCGGAAGCGGCCCAGCTCGTCGATTCCCTCGATGGCGCTCAGCGTGCTGTCGCAGTCAAAGCAGATGAGATTCATCGCGGAATCCATCCGGGCTTTGGCCCGACTACTTCTTGATGCCGCCGCGCTTGAACTTCGTCGTGAACTTCTCGACGCGCCCGGCGGTGTCCACGAGGCGCTTCTCGCCGGTGTACGCGGGATGCGAGTCCATCGTGATGTCGCGCACGACGATGAAGTATTCCTTGCCGTCGATATCCTCCTTGCGGGAGGACTTCATCGTCGAGCGGGTCAGGAACCGCCTGCCGGTCGCCACGTCGAGGAAGCAGACGTTGTTGAGAATGGGATGGCCTTCGTTTTTCACGGGGAAAGTCCTCTTAAATCAGCCCTGCCGCGCCTTGTAGCGGGGGTCTGTCTTGTTGATGACGTATATCTTACCGCGGCGGCGCACCACCTGGCAGTCCGGATGGCGCTTCTTGGCGGATTTAATGGAGGAAACGACTTTCATAAAGGGAACCAAAGCATAGAAACGGGCCGCCTGTGTCAATGGGAATTCGGGGGAGGTCGTGGGTCTTTTGAGGTGGGGCGGGACCTCCGGGCACGCTTGCTTGACTCTGTTGCCGGACAAGCGCGCTCGGAGATCGCGCTCCACCTCGGATTGGCTGGTCTATTCAGGTTTCAGGTTTCAGGTCTCAGGTTTCTGCAGGATAGGTCAGTTGTCCTCCGGATCCTCCGGCTCGTCGGCCAGGAGGAGCCACTCGGCACCCTCGCGGCCGAGGAGCATCCGCCAGAGGGCGGGGTCGGCGGGCTGGGAGAAGAGGTCGGTCGGGGCATCGGCGACCACCCAGGCGTCCGCCTTGAGCTCGGTCTCGAGCTGGCCCCCGGTCCAACCCGAGTAGCCCAGGAAGGCCCGGATGTGCGTGTCCGGCTCCCCGAACAGGCCGGCCGCCTTCTCCGGGTCGATGCCCATGTGGAGCTGGAAGCCGTGGAGCTGGGCCTTCCAGCCCGCGAGGATCAGCTGCTCGGTCTGGACCGGGCCGCCCTGATAGACCGACACGCCGGCCAGCGGGCCGAGCGCAAAGTCCCCGCCGATGTCCGCCAGGCGCCTGTCCAGCGGGCGGTTGATCACCACCCCCATCGCACCGTCCGGCCCGTGGGCCGTCATGAGGATGACCGTGCGCCGAAAATTCTGGTCGCGGAGCGAGGGGTGCGCCAGGAGCAGGCAGCCGGCCAGCGAATCGGGCGATGATTTTCGGTCGGTGCGCATGTCCGGCGATTCAGTCCAGCTTTGCCACCGAGACCCCGGCCTCGGCAAGGAGCGGCGCGACCAGCGGGTCGTTGTCGTAGTCGTCCCGGTAGCGGACCTCGGCGATGCCGGCGGCCGCGAGTATCTTCGCGCAGTTGACGCAGGGATAGTGCGTCACGTAGGCGACGCAGCCCTCGACGGAGCTGCCCCGGCGCGCGGCGTCGGCCACCGCGTTCTGCTCGGCGTGCACCGTCGCCTGCTCGTGCCCGTCCCTGAGGCGGGAGACGTGGGCGGAACCGGGCAGGTAACCGTTGTAGCCCGCGGCGACCAGGCGGTTTTTCCTGCGACCGCCGGTGACGATCACGCAGCCGACGTGCAGCCGCTCGCAGTTGGACCGGGAGGCCATCAGCATCGCCGTCGCCATGAAGTACTCGTCCCACGTCGGGCGGCGCGGGAACCGGCGCGTGGCGTCGGCGATGATGGCGACTGGGTCGTCGGGATTGCTCATGGGCATCCTTGGCAATGAAGGACGCAACAGGCGAAACCAGCCGAACCCGCATGGCAACGTTGAACCGAGCCGGGCGTATCGGTTTGACGGTGAATCGGGTGGTCCCCACCCTTCCGGGGTGGAGCGCGATCTCCGAGCGCGCTGAATGGGCAGAGTCCCAAACCAGCGTGCCCGGAGGTCCCGCTCCACCTCCGGATATGCCCACCCACCCCCCCACGCTGGCCGACCTGGCCCACTACTGCGACAAGCGCACGCGGGTGACGGCGTTTGAGGACGCGCCGGGCGCCTTCAACGGGCTGCAGGTGGCCAACGACGGCCGGGTTTCGAAGATCGGCGCGGCCGTGGACGCCGGGGTCGTCCCCTTCCGGCAGGCCGTGAACGCGGGCGTCGACTTTCTCATCGTTCACCACGGGATGTTCTGGGACATGCCCCGGCCCCTCACCGGCCCGGCCTATGAGCGGGTGGCGACCCTGCTTCAGGGCAACTGCGCCCTTTACTCCAGCCACCTGCCCCTCGACGCCCATCCCGAGATCGGCAACAACGCCCTGCTCGCCCGCCAGCTCGGGCTGGCGCCCTCGCGGGGATTCTACCCCAACCCGGGCGGCGACATCGGCGTCATCGCCGCGAACACCTCCCATCGCAACGCCCTGCGCGCAAAGCTCGAGGCCCTCTACCCCCGCGTCACCGCGCTTGAGTTCGGTCCGGAGTCCCCACCCGAGGTTGCGTTCTGCAGCGGCAGCGGGAACGGCGCGCTCGGGGCGATGGCGGCGGCGGGCGCGAGCACGCTCGTGACCGGGGAACTGCGCGAGGAGCACTTCAACCGGGC
>CAITEC010000040.1 GCA_903891325.1 uncultured Opitutaceae bacterium | reverse complement strand
TTGAGCCGTTCTTCACGACCAAGCCGCCCGGGCAGGGCACGGGGCTGGGCCTGGCCGTGGTCAGGGGCATCATGGACGCCCACGACGGCGTGATAGCCGTCGACAGCGAACCGGGCCGGGGAACGACGTTCCGGCTGTACTTTCCCGAGTTCAGCGGATCGGTGGCCAGCGCCGAGGACCCGGCGGCGCCCGTTCCCCGCGGGAATGACGAGGCCATCCTGGTGGTCGACGATGAGGAACTTCTGGCCCGGCTCGGCGAGGAGGCCCTGGTCGGGCTCGGCTACCGGGTCACGTTCACCACCCGGCCCGAGGAGGCCGTTGGGATGGTTGAGGCCGATCCCGGGAGATTTGCACTGGTCCTCACCGATCAGACGATGCCGGTCATGAGCGGACTGGTTCTCGCAGGCCGCCTCCGGCAGCTTCAACCCGGGCTTCCCATCCTGCTGATGTCGGGCGCTACGGCGTCCCTCACGCCCGCGCGCCTGGAGGCGGCCGGCGTCCTGCGCCTCCTCCCGAAACCCTGCAGCATCCGGTCCCTGGGGCTTGCCGTCCACGCCGCCCTGGAATCGGGCGCCCCGGTGGCGGAGCTTGCGATTTCATGAAAAAGCGCATCTTGGTTGTCGATGATGAGGAGTCGATCCGGTCCATCCTGACGGAGAGCCTGGGCTTCAACGGGTACGAAGTGGCCACGGCGTCCTCGGTCGTCGCGGGGCTTCGGGCCGCGCAACAGTCCGCTCCCCAACTGGTCATCTCCGACCTGCAGATGGCCGACTCCGACGGCCTGGAGATGATCGGACGGTTAAAGGATCTGATCCCGGGGGTCCCGGTGATCCTGCTGACCGGCGTGCTCTTTGAACCGCGGGCTGCCGACGAGCTGCTCAGCCACAACGTGTCCTGCTACCTGCCCAAGACCTCCTCGCTTGCCGAGATCATGGAGGCGGTGCGGGGGCTTATCGGGCCGGGCTTGGTCGATGAGCCGGGCGGCGCCTGCGCGAGCTCCGGGCATTAGGGCGTCTCAGGGCTCAAAGTAGCCGGGTGCCTGAATTTCCATTCGCCCTCGTAATCGACGGCCCGGGAGGGCATCCTCGCTTCCCGGAACAGCCCAGCCGAAAACGAAGATGTTCAACACCGTCGGCACCGACCCCATGCCGGTCGAGAGGAAAGAGAACACGCTGCGAAAGCTCGAGCGCATGAACAAGGCGCTGCGCCACGAGGAGCCGGACCGGGTCCCTATCAGCGACTTTTTCTGGGGAGGCTTCACCCGGCGCTGGCGTGAAGAGCTTGGCCTGCCGGCCGCCGCGAATCCCTACACCCACTACGACCTGGATTGGATCGTCACGGTTCCGAACATGGATCCGTGGATTCGACGCTTTGAGACGCTCTCGGAGACCCCGGAGGAGGTGACCGTGAGAACGGGCTTCGGCACGATCATGCACAAGGTCTTCTCCCTTCCGATGCCCGAGATGCGGGGTTGGGAGACGGACACCTTCGAGAAGCTCAGGGACGCCGTCTTTGATCCCCCGGACGATCCCCGCCGGTTTTTCAGCGCCGGGGACAACCAGATTGCCGGGGTTGGCGACGGGTTCGAGCGGAATTCCCCGCCATGGATCGAGACAGTCCGCTCCCTGTGGCCGGACTTCCCCGTCTACGGGAGCATCATCGAGGCCAGCGAGTGCCTGACCCGCCTGGTCGGCCAGGAGAACGCCCTGCTGTGGATCGGGGAGCGACCCGATGAAATGGGCGGGGTCATCGACAGGCTTGGCGCCTACTACCTGGCGATGGCCAAGGCGCAGATCGTCGCCGGCGCGGGGTTGCTCGACGGATTGGTGATCTGGGGCGACGTGGCCTACAAGGGCGGGATGTTCTTTTCCCCGGACTATTGGCGCCGGTATTTCAAGCCCTGGGTCGAGCGCATGGTGGTCGCGGCCCACGCGGCGGGCCTCCCGGTGATCTACCACGGCTGCGGCAACGTCCATGCGATCTTCCAGGACTGCATCGACATCGGGATCGACGCCTACAATCCCCTGGAGGCGAAGGCCGGCATGGACGTGCTCGACCTGCGCCGCCGGCACGGGCACGCGATCGCCTTCTGCGGGAACAGTGATGTGCAGGTCTGGGAGCGGGGCGATCCCGCCGAGGTCCGGCGCGAGGTGCTGCGAAAGCTGAACGCGGGCAGGGGAGGGGGGCTGGTCTTCCAGAGCGACCACTCGGTGAGCAGCGCGGTCTCCGGCCGGACCTACGACTCGATCGTCAAGCTGGTCCGGGAGCACGGGCGGTACCCCATCAGCCTGGGAGAATTCGATGAGAGGACCTGAACCTGCGCGCGGCCGGGCGGAGCACCGCTGACGTGAATTCCCGGGAGCGCATCATCGCCGCGATCGAGCACAGGGAGCCCGACCGGGTCCCCGTCGACCTGGGCGCGACCCCGAGTTCCGGCATCTCGGCCATCGCCTACGGAAACCTCAAGCGGCATCTGGGAGTGACCGGCGGAAACACCCGGATTTACGATGTCGTGCAGCAGCTCGCGCAGCCGGAGGACGCGATCCTCAACCGATTCGGAGTCGACGCGGTGGACATCGGACGGTCCTTCAACACGGGAGATGCGGCGTGGCGGGACGTGCTCACCGGCGACGGGCGGCCGGCGCAATACCCGTCGTGGTTTCATCCGGAACGGCTGGCCGACGGCTCCTGGGTGGCGCGGATTGCCGATGGCACCGACGTGGCGCGGATGCCGGCCGGCGGAACGTTCTTCGACCAGTCATGCTTTCCCTACCTCGACGGCTATCCGGCGGACTTTGGCGGCCTCGACGGGGCCATGGGAAAAGTCCTCTGGGCCGCGCTGGTGCACAGCCCCTGGGACCACGCGGGGGAACCCGGCTTCTGGGACAGCCTGCGCGAGAAGGCGATCGCCCTGCGGGCGTCCACGGACAGGGCGCTGGTGATCGTCATCGGCTGCAATCTCTTCGAATGGGGCACCTTCCTTCGGCGGGTGGACGGGTTTCTCTGCGACCTGGCTGACGAGCCGGAAAAGGTCGATGGCCTCCTCGACGCCCTGATGGAACGCCACCTGTCCGCCCTCGAAAAGGTGTGCCTGGCGGTTGGCGATGTCGCCGACATCTGCCGCTTTGGCGACGACCTCGGCACGAACGGGGGACCGTTCATGTCGCCGGCCATGTACCGGCGCTTCTTCAAGCCGCGGCATGCCCGGCTCTGCGCGTACGCGCACCGTCACAGCCGGATGAAGACCTTCCTGCACTCCTGCGGATCGATCCATGCGCTGCTCCCCGACCTCATCGAGGCGGGTTTTGACGTCATCAACCCGGTCCAGACCAACTGCCGGGACATGGAGCCGGAGCGGCTCAAGCGGGAGTTCGGCCGCGACATCTGCTTCTGGGGCGGGGGCTGCGACACCCGCCGGGTGCTTCCTGCCGGATCGCCCGCCGAGGTGCGGGACCACGTCCTGCGCCAGATGGAGATCCTGGCGCCGGGCGGCGGTTTTGTCTTCAACACCGTCCACAACATCCTGCCGGAGGTGCCTCCCGCGAACATCGAGGCGATGTTCGGCGCCGTCGACGAATTCAACGGGCGGCGCGCGACAGCGCCAGGCTGAGGTGCGCCCGGCCCGGCGCATAGTCGGGGCTCAGGCGGAGTCCCTCCCCGTAGCGGCGGGCGGCCTCCGAATAGCGGTGAAGGTTGAAGAGGGCGTCTCCGAGGTTGAAATACACCTCGGGAAGTCGGGAATTGAGCCGGAGGGCCGCCTCGTACTCGGCGACAGCCTCCTCCAGCCGGCCCGTCCTGGAGAGAATGTTGCCCAGGTTGTTGTGCGAGGCTGCGACGCGCGGCTCCAGGAGCAGGGCCGCCCGGATCTCGGTCTCCGCCTCGGGAACGCGTCCCTGCGCGAGGCGGATATCGCTGAGATTGGCATGGGCGATCCACGCGCCGGGATTTTCGGAGACCGTCCGGCTCCAAAGGGTCTCCTCATCGCGGAAGACACGGGAATACCCGCGGCTCGAGAGGGCGAGGATCGCGATGACCGCGGCCACGGCGATCCCGGCCAGAGCATTGCCCGGCCGGGACGAAACGCCCGGACGGAGGATGACCCCCGCGGCGGCGGCCGCCAGGCCGGCGACACAGGCGAGCGGCAGGTACGCAAAGTGGTCGGCCACCCAGGTGATTCGAAAATAGGTCATGGGGACAAAACCGAGGACGGGGACAAGGAAGAGTCCGAAGCAGCCCAGGGAAAAAAGCGTGCCCCGCCTCCAGGGAGCCTTTCCCCTGCAAAGCCAGGCCGCGGACACGGCGATGACCAGCCAGGGTCCGGCCACCCGCCAGAGGGCGGGATGCGCCAGGTTCCATCGGGGGTAGACGGGGGAAAGTCCGAAGGGCCACAGGCACTTGAAGCCGTAGAACAATGCCGCGGTTCCGGCCACGGCCAGCCGGGCGACAGGGCCCTCCGGGCCGGGAAATTCACGGTTGATTGCCATCAGGTGGCGCTGGAAGTGCAGGGAGACCAGCCCAAGGGCCAGGGAAATGGCGAGAAACGGGAGGCTCGACACCAGGTCGTCCCGGGAAACCCGGCCCCGCCTCCACCAGGCGTGGGCAAGAAGGACAACGGGCAGCATGACCCCGGAGCTCTTGCAGAGCATCGAGGCCAGGAAGCAGAGCACGGAGAGGACGTAGGCGGTGCGGGAGCGGGAGGTCTCGTGGTCGATGAACGCGGTCGCAGCCAGCAGGAGGAAGGGAAGAGAGAGGACGTTCTTGAACTCCGACAGCCACGCGACGGACTCCACCGCCAATGGATGGACGGCAAAGAACAGGCCGCCCAGCCAGGCCATCCTGACACCGAGCCTGCCCAGGAGCCGCCACAGCAGGAGCGCCCCGAGAAGGTGCAGGGCGATGTTGACCGCATGGTAGGCGACGGCCCTGTCCTGCCAGAGATGCCACTCAATCCACTGGGCTGTCGTCTTGAGGGGAAGGTAGTCGGGCGTGCCGGGGTTCAGCCAGATCCGCCGCAGCGCCCCCGGTTCGCGCAGCAGGGTATTTCCCGTGACCTCGGTCGCATCGTCCCAATCCCGCAGCCATTCCCCATGGAGGGCGGGCGCATGCGCCCAGGCGCCGGCCGCGACGATCAGGGCCGCCTTGAGAAGGAGAGCGATCCGGGACGGGAATTCCTTTTTTTGGATCATGCCGCGCCCGGTGCGCTGGGCCAGCATCGGCGGCCAACCCCGCCAACATCCCTTCCATGCCCTTCGCCGGGGGGTAGGGCAATCCTTTGATGGGGAGATCCCCGCAGCCGTCTCAGTCGGCCCGGATCGTGCAAGGGAAGTCCTCGACTTGTCGGGATTGTCGTCGCCCCCGTCGCCCGATCGCAGTTGACTGTGCGTGCCTCGCAGTGGAATCGCCGTCCTGCGTCCCGGCACCGAGCCAACATGGTCGCCGTTCCAGTTTTCATTATCCCGTTGAAACGGAGATGATCGATTCAGCCGGGCCCTGATGGAGCCAACGCGACGAGGATCGGATCTTCCGGCGGACCGCTTACAACGGGAGTTCTCCGGTTCCGGGCCGCGGGAGCACCACGGTGAAACGGCTTCCACCGCGGGTGGTGCCCTCGACGCCGACCTTGCCGCCGAGAGCTTCGGTCATGCGCTTCACGATGTTGAGTCCCAGCCCGGTGCCCTCGGTCGCCCCGACGTTCGAGCCCCGCTCGAACGGCTCGAAGATGCGCTGGCGGTCGGCCTCCGGCACCCCTATGCCCCGGTCCTGGAATGAGAACCGGGCGCGCAGCGAATCGACTTCCGCCTCCACCGTGATCGGCGAGCCGGCCGGCGAATAGCGCACGGCGTTGCTCAGGAGGTTGGAGAGGATAGGTTCAGGTCGCTCAGGAAGGGCCCCGGCTCCCCGGGCATGCTGAGCTCGATCGGATGGGCATCGCGATCCCCGGCTCGGACCTCGTCGATGAGGTCGTGCAGGAAAAGCCGGACATTGACGGGCTCGAACTTCAGCGTGCTGCGCGCCGACTCCGCCCGGTTCAGCGCCAGGATCTCGTCGAGCATGTAGGTCAGCCGGTTCACTGACGAGTTGATCCGGGCGAAGTGCTCCTCGCGCTTGGCGGGGGTGAGCCGGTCCGCGTGGTGGTGCAGGAGCTCCGCCGAGGCCATGGCCGCGGTCAGGGGGGGTCGGAACTCATGCGAGATCATGGAGATGAAGTGGCTCTTCATCTCGGAGATCTCCTTCTCCTTCCGGAGCCTGGCCTCGCTCTCCTCGGCCAGCCGCTGCTTTGCCGATATGTCGTCCTTGAAGGCCACGTAGTGGGTCGTCCGGCCGCTGGCGTCGTCCACCGGGGCGATCACGACCGTCTCAAGGTAGATTTCACCGTCCTTCTTGCGGTTTCGCAGCTCGCCATTCCACGTCTTGCCCCGGACAAGGTTGTCCCACATGGCGCGGTAGACGGCGGGCGGTGTGTCACCGGACTTGAGGATCCGGGGGTTCTTCCCGATGGCCTCCTCCGTCGAGTAGCCGGTGACCGCGCAAAACCGCGCATTCACGTACTCGATGGTGCCGGACAGATCGGTGATCACGACCGACAGGGGCGCCTGGTCGATGATGCGCGAGAGCTTCCGCACCCCCTCGTCCGCCTTTTTCCGCTCCGTGATGTCGCGGATGTTGCACTGGATCACCTTCTTCCCGGCAACCATGTAGACATTGCTCACAAACTCCACGGCGATGCGCCGCCCGTCGCCGGTCTCCAGGGGCTTGTCGTCATAGTGAATGTAGTTCCGCCCCTCCCAATGTTCGAAGCTGGCCAGGTCCGCCACGAGGTCCCTGAAGGACTTCAGGTCCCAGATGCGCTTCCCCAAAAACTGCTCGCGCGGGAAGCCCAGCAGCTGGACGAGGAAGGGGTTCGCGTCCACGATCATCCCGGTGGCGGCATCGAGGATGAGGATTCCGTCCTTGGCGGACTCGAATAGGGCCCGGTACTTGTCCTCGCTGATCCTCAACGCCACGGATTGGCGCACGACCTCGCGCTTGACCCTCTGCTGCCAGGCAAAAATGGAGACGATCAGGATCAGGACGGCTGCCGATGGCCAATAGTAGCGGCGCAGGTCGGTGATGAGAATGGGGCGCGGTTCGATCGGCCCGATCCATTTCGAGTAGAGCCGGTCGAAGGTGTCGTCCTCCTTCATCGCCGCCAGCGCCTCGTTGATCCGGTCGAGGGCGTCCTGGTCCCCGTGGTGGACGGCCATGTGATAGCGATACTCAAGGTCGTTCACGTAATTCGCGCGCAATCCCCCCATGTCGGCGGGACCGTACTTCGACGGATTTGCAACGAGCGCAAAATCGCAGTCTCCCTGCCTCACGCTCGAAAGCACCCGGGGCCAGGACGAGATAAGCCGGATGCGGGCGCCCCAGAGTCCGTTCGCTGTCGCGTTGATATCGGCCGTGCTGCCCATGAGGATCCCGATCACCTTGCCGCGAAACTGGGAGGTCCGGGTGATCGGCTCATCCCCGTCCCGCGTGAGCGTGACGGCGTGTATATGGGCATGGGCGATCGAGAAATCCATGGTCTTCCGCCTCGAATCGCTGACCTCAATGTCCGCCAACACGTCGAGATGGCCCTTCGCAAACTCGTCCGTGAGGGTCCTCCAGTAGCCGGGCACGATGACGAACTTGATCGCGCCCTGGGACTCCATTTGCCGAAGCACGTCGATCGTGAAACCCATCGGTCGGTGCTGGCTGTCCAGGAACGCCACCGGCCTGTCGTTGGCCTCCACCCCGACGCGCAACACCCGCGGCTCGGCAGCGGCGGCGCAGACACCCGCTCCTGTCACCAGCAGGAGGATGCAGATCGCTTGGGGGACTATTTTCATGGGGTATTGCCTGCCCGAACCATCGGATGGCGGATCGTGGGAAACGTCGAAACAGGGCCGACTGCCTCCCGCCCGGGTGGGCCACCGTGTCCGGGTGCCAACCTGACCGCGCCCTTGAACTTATGCAAGCGGAGGCTGCTCGTGAGGCATTTTTCCCGGTTCGCCCCTGCGCGACAATTTGACCTACTCCGGCGCGCAGCCGAGGATCGTCCCCGATGAATCGAGAAACCTGCTACTGCTGTTTCCGGCCGAAGGCGCACTGCCTATGTGACTCGATCCAACCGATGCCGACCCGGAGCAGGTTCGTGTTTCTCATGCACCCCAAGGAATTCAAGCACGAGAAGGCGGCGACCGGACGGCTCACCCACCTGTGTCTGGCCGGAAGTGAGATCCACGTGGGGATCGGGTTCGACGGCCATGAGGCCGTCCAGGCCCTCATTCAGGATCCCCGGAATTTTCCGGTCCTCCTCTATCCCGGCCGCACCGCCCTGGACCTCTCGCGCAACGGGCTCAAGCGCGACGAACTCGGCGGGCGCCGGCTCGTGATTTTCCTCGTCGACGCCACCTGGAGCCTTGCGCGGAAGATGGTCCGCCTAAGTCCCAGCCTGCAGCGTCTTCCTCGGATTTTGTTCATGCCCTCGCAGCCCAGTCGCTTCGTGATCAAGCAGCAGCCCCACGCAAGCTGCCTCTCGACCCTGGAGGCCACCCACGAGCTCCTGACCCTCCTTGCGGACCTCGGCCTGGACGAGTACCGCGACCCGGCCCAGCTGCTCCGCGTCTTCGCGCTGATGCAGGACTTTCAGATCCGCTGCGCCACCGATCCCGCCCGCGGCGGCTACCGCCGCAGTCCCTACCGCGCTCCCGGCGAGCGGACTCCCCTCAGGGGCAGGAGCGGCGCCCGCCGGCTCAAGGCCCTTGGCTTCCCGGTGCCGGTATTGTCCCGAACAAGTAACGATTATTCACCGAAAGTCGGACCCGGAGGAAAGACTGTCGTGCCCGGTGGCTGACTTTCCCGGGACAACACGTTGCGCCTGCTGCTCGAGATTAGGTCGATCGTGGTTGCGCTGGAAAGGTTTCAGCTTGGTCAACCGGGCTCGTCAGGGCCGCGAGCATGCCCGGCTCATGGGCGTGCAGGCGGTTGAGGATGTCCGACGCGGCGAGCGCCGCCGCGAAGCGGGTCTCGACGCCAAGCTTGGGGAGGATGTTCTGGACATGCTTTTTTACCGTGTTGGTGGAGATTCCGAGGATCAGGCCGGCCTCCGGGCTCGTCTTGCCCTGGGCTATCCAGTAGAGAATCTCGGTCTCGCGGGGCGTAAGTCCGAGCGAGAGCAGGTCGCGGAAGGAGGCGGGCGGCCGCGCCACATGCAGGGCGAGCAGGACGCAGTCCTTCCCTTCTGGCGCCGGCACCCGTTCGATCCGGAGGTCGCCGACCGCGCCGCCGGCCAGCAGCCCGGGCGGCAACTGGTTGGGCGCCATGTCGGGGATATGCGTCCGCAGCAGCGAGGCGGCCGGCGCGCTGCAAAACTGGATGGCCCCCGTCGAGCTGGCGACGATCAGGGCGCGGTCGAGCGAGGTCTGCAACGCATCCTTGGTTTTGCTGCGGCGCAGCATTTCCCTCAGGAGTTCATCGCGGTCGCGAATCAGCTCCACCTGTGCAGCGCGCATTCCGAGGTGATGGCGGATGCGAGCCAGCGTTTCCTCGGGGTCGACGGGCTTGGTGAGGTAGTCGACGGCGCCCGCCGCGAAGGCCTTCACCTTTTCCTTGGTCTCATGGAGCCCGGTGACGAAAAGGACGGGAATGTCCCTGTCCTCGGGATTGGCCTTGAGCATCAGGCAGATCTGGAACCCGTCCGTGTCCGGCATCAGCACGTCGAGCAGGATCAGGTCCGGGTGATGGCTTCGGAGATGGGCGCTCGCGCTCTCGGCGGTTTCGGCGCAGTCCACCGCGAAGCCGCACTGGCGCAGATACTCTGCCAGGGCGAAGAGGGAGTCGGCGTCGTCGTCGATCAGGAGGATCCGCTCCACGGCCTTGCCTGGCGTCGGCAGCGGCAGGGTGGGCGCGGGCGTCGATTTGCGACCGCTGGAGGGGGGGCGACGCCTCGGCATGCTTAAGCATAAGACTGTCTGGCGGATTAGCAAAGATCGGTTCGGAGGTATTTCAACCGGCAGGCCGGATCGGCGCGGGCCACGGGCGGCACCCAAGGCGACGAGGGCATCCCTTGGGAGTATGGTTCAAATGGGGGAGCGGTGGTTAAATGGTCGGGCGATCCATGAAGCCCTCTGCAAGAACACCCTTCCCCTGTATTCCGGCCGTGACGGATGCCTTGATTCCGTCCCAACCGGCCGCTCGCAAAGCCTGGCTGATTGTCGCGGCGTTCGTTGCCTCGATTCTGGGCGCGGGAAGCCTCCGAGCCCAGAACGCCTACACGTTTTCCACCCTTGCCGGAGTTGGTCCCGGGGCCACCAACGCCACGGGCGTTGCGGCGAGCTTCTATTCTCCGGACAGCGTCGCAGTGGACACGGGCGGAAACATCTATGTGGCGGACTCCAAGAACAACCTGATTCGTAAGATCACGTCCACTGGCGTGGTGACCACCCTGGCCGGCTCCGCCAACGCTCCAGGCAACGCGAACGGTACAGGCACAGCGGCGACCTTCAATTATCCTGCAGGGGTAGCGGTGGACGCGGGCGGCAATGTCTACGTGGCAGATTCCGGCAGTCGGCTACACCCGTCGGACGCCGGTGTCACGGGGTATCTTTTGGGAGTATGGTCGGAACGGACGCTCGGTGGTTAAATGGGCGGCCATCTTATGAGGTCCTCTTCGCACCCCTTTCCCACTAGGCTGCCCCCAGCCCATTCCGTAATGGGGTTGCTTCGGCCGCATCGTCTGAACGCCCACCTCTTCCTCGCTACGGTGGCGGCCCTTTTCTGGGCCGGGGAAACGGCCCGGGCTCAACCGGCGCTCAACGTCACTACCTACGCGGGCAACAACGGCGGCAGCGGCAGCGAAAACGGGACCGGCGCCGCCGCCCGCTTTAATTATCCCCGTGGTGTAGCCGTGGATGGGTCGGGCAACGTCTGGGTTATAGACTCTAACAACAGCAGTATTAGGATGATTACCCCCAGCGGAGTGGTGACGTACATTGCGGGTGGCGGTAGGCAAAACAACACCGACGGGACGGGCACTGGCGCGCATTTTTATATTCCCTATGGATGCGCGCTGGATACATCGGGAAATTTGTATGTGGCGGATACAAAAAACAACACGATACGGAAGGTTGCGCCAGGGGGCGTGGTGACGACGTTCGCAGGCAATGGCTCCAGAGGGGGGTCTTTAGACGGCACAGGCACCGCGGCGCGGTTCGCTTCACCCCAAGCCGTGGCGGTGGACGGCTCGGGAAACGTCTATGTAGCGGACAGTGGAAATAGCACGATCCGATTGATCAGCCCGGCCGGGGTCGTCTCGACCTACGCGGGGGTCGCTGGAAACCCCGGAAGCGCCGACGGCACCGGTAGCGCCGCGAGTTTTCAAAATCCGAGAGGCTTGGCTTTAGACGCCTCCGGCAATCTTTATGTCGCCGACTCCGGAAACAACACAATTCGCAAGATCGCCCCGGGCGGCATCGTGACGACTTTCGCAGGCGTGGCCCATGTCATCGGCAGCGCCGACGGTACCGGCACGGCTGCCAGTTTCACAGGTCCTCAAGGCCTGACGATCGACAGCTCAGGAAAAATTTACGTCTGCGACTTCGGAAATAACACGATTCGCGAGATTACCCCAGCCGCGGTGGTCACGACGCTCGTCGGCACCGCCGGTGTCGTCGGCAGTGCCGATGGCACCGGGGCCGCTGCGAGCTTTTCGGGGCCGTCGGCTGTGACGGTCGACGGTTCGGGCAACCTTTACGTGGCGGATACCATCAATGACACAGTCCGGCAAATAACTGTGGCCGGGGTCGTGACCACTATGGCCGGCAAGGCTTCCGGCCAGGGGAGCACTAATGGCACAGGCACGGCCGCCAAATTCTTCCAATCTCAGGGAGTGGCCTTGGACAATTCGGGCAACGTCTACGTGGCGGACACCAACAATTCCACGATCCGGAAGATCTCGCCGGGAGGGGTGGTATCAACGCTGGCCGGGATGGTTGGAACCAATGGCAGTGCGGATGGCACAGGCACGGCCGCGAGCTTTGCTCTTCCCGGGGGAGTCGCGGTCGACAATTCGGGCAACGTCTACGTGGCGGACACCAACAATTCCACGATCCGGAAGATCTCGCCGGGAGGGGTGGTATC
>CAITEC010000039.1 GCA_903891325.1 uncultured Opitutaceae bacterium | reverse complement strand
TCAAGCAAGCGCGCTCGGAGATCGCGCTCCACCCTCGGGCTCATCCCAGGAAGGGATTGTACCGCAATTCGTTTTCCACGGTGGTGAGCGGGCCGTGGCCGGGGGCGACGACCGTGTCCGGCGGCACCGCGCCCAGGACGCGGCGCAGGTGGGTGCCGAGCTGCCGGTGGCAGAAATACCCCCCGCCCGCGGACCCGGCAAAGACCAGGTCGCCGGAAACCAGGAGCGCGCGCCCCGCCGGGACCGAGGGCATCCCCACCCGGTAGCAGTTGTGCGCGGGCGAGTGACCCGGGGTGCTGAAGACCGTGACCTCCAGCCGGCCCACCGTCATCGTCTCCCCCTCGCCCGCCGGCGTCCCGCAGGGAGTGTCGGCCCCCACGGGCACGAAGGCCGACGGCCTGCCAAAATGCGCGACCACGTCGCACAGCCCGCCGGCGTGCTCGGTCTCCGCGTGGGTGAGGAAGACCGCCCGGATGCCGGCGCGGGTCGGCTGCATTGCCCGCTCGAGGGCCGCGATGTCCGTGCCCGTGTCAAAAAGGAGGCCGGGAACGCCCTCGGCCTCGGCCACCAGGTACGCGTTGACCACGCCGATCCCATGGGGCATCCGCAGCGGCCGCACCCAGAACGGAAGCCCGTCGATCACCGGCCGCGGATAGCGGCCGTTAGCCAGCGCGGAGAAGCCGACCTCGTTGAGGCCGAGGGCCGCCGCGAGCCTTTGCAGCTCGGCCGCGTCGAGCTCGGGCCGGTAGTCGATCGCATCGAGGATCTTCGCGCGGGCCACGCCCGAGCGCAGCGCGAGCGCCTGGTCGTCCATCCCCGCGCGGCGCATGGCCTTTTCCAGGACGTCGCCCAATTCGTCCTCAAGGGGCAGGTCCGGCGCGGGGGAGGCGGGCATGTTCGCCGGGGTCATCGCCTAGTCCCCGGGCAGCCCGAGTGTGATGTAGCTGAGCATGCCCCGGTAATAGATCAGCACCAGGTTGCGTCCCGGGCGCCGCAGCGCGCCGCGCGCCGTCGCCACGTCGGAGACCGGCTGCTGGTTGATCGACACGACTACCATGTTGACCGCCAGGACGTCCGCATAGGGGGAATCCGCGCTCACCCGGCTGACCCGCAGCCCCGTGATGCGCGGGTCGACCTGCTGCCGCCGCCGGAAATCCCCGGTGAGCGGCTCGACGGAGACACCCGGGAAAAGCTCGGCGGGGTTGTCGTCGGGGTTGCCGAGGACCACCCTGATTGTCGCCGGCTTCCCGTCGCTGATCACGCCCAGCTCCGCGGTCGCCCCCGGGGGAAGCTCGCCGATCAGGAGCCAGAGCTGGTCGGGCGTCGCGACCGGCTTGCCATTCAGCGTGAGGATGACGTCCGAGCTCTTCAGGCCGGCCCTGTCGGCGGGGCTTTTCGGCGCGATGTCGGTGACGACCACTCCGCGGGAGCCCTTCGGGAGGCCGAGCTGGTCGGCAAGGTCGGGAGTCAGGGCCTGGGGACCCTCGACCCCGAGGTAGCCCCGCTTGACCGTGCCGGTGGCAACCAGGCTGCGCATCACGATCGCCGCCAGGTTCACCGGCACCGCGAACCCGAGCCCGATGCTGCCGCGCGAGGGCGAGACGATGGCCGAGTTGATCCCGATCAGCCGGCCCTTCGCGTCAACCAACGCCCCGCCCGAGTTGCCCAGGTTGATCGCCGCGTCGGTCTGGATGAAATTCTCGTAGCCCTTCACCGGGTCGAGGTAGCCGAGGGCCCGGCCCTTTGCGGAGACAATCCCCATGGTCACCGTCTCGCCCACATTCAGCGGATTGCCCACCGCAAAGACGATGTCCCCGACCCGCAGCTTGTCGCTGTCGGCGAGCGTGAGCGCGGGAAGGCCCGCGGCGTCGATCTTGACCACGGCGATGTCCGTCTTCGGGTCCGTCCCGACGACCTTCGCGGGAAAGTCGCGCTCGTCGGAGAGCGAGACGACCAGGGTGTCCGCGCCCTCGACGACATGATTGTTGGTGAGGATGTAGCCGTCGGGCGTCACGATCACGCCGGAGCCCAGCCCGGATTCCCTGCCCTCCGTCTCCGCCCCCGGGACATTTCCGAAGAACTGGCGCAGGATCGGGTTCACGAGCCGGACGACCTTGGTCGTGTGGATGGACACGACCGCGCGCTGGGCCGGCTCCAGGACGTCGGCGTAGCTGGCGACCGCGCCGGGGCGGCCGTCGGTCACCGGCGAGGGGTCGACACGGAGCGCCGGCGGGGCGCCGAGGGCGGCCGCGGCGGCGAGCGCAAGCCCCCCCATCGCAAGGCGCCGGTAAAAGCACGGGGTCTTCATGGACGGGAGGAAACGCGGGTGGCACCCGCCCTGTCAAAAGCCCTTGATCCGGAAGAGGCTCGTCACGCTCTCGTTGCTGTTGATCCGCTGGATCGCCTGGCCGAGGAGCCCGGCGATGCTCAGGACCTTGATCGGCAGGTCGTGCGGGACGATCGGGACCGAGTTGGTCGTGATCAGCTCGTCGATCATCCCGGTGCTCAGCTTGGTGAACGCCGCCTCGGTGAGGATGCAGTGGCTCACCGCCGCCCGCACGCTGCGGGCGCCGTGCTCTCGGAGGAGCTTGGCGGCCGCGACCAGGGTGGAGCCGGTCTCGGTGATGTCGTCGACCAGCAGGATGTCGCAGCCATTGACCTCGCCGACGACGTCGATCGCCTCGACGGCCGTCGCGCTCTTCCGCTTCTTCGCCACGATGCCCAGGCTCGCCCCGAGGACCCCGGCGTAGGCGGCGGCCATCTTCACCCCGCCGACGTCCGGCGAGCACACGACGAGCGACTCGGTCTTGATCGAGGCAAGGTAATCGAAGAACACCGGCGAGGCGTAGAGGTGGTCCACCGGGATGTCGAAGAAGCCCTGGATCTGCTGGCTGTGCAGGTCCATGGTCAGCACGCGGTTCGCGCCCGCCGACACGAGGAGGTTGGCGACCAGCTTTGCGGTGATCGCGACCCGGGGCTGGTCCTTGCGGTCCTGCCGAGCGTAGCCGTAGAAGGGCAGCACCGCGGTGATCCGCGCCGCCGAGGCGCGCCGGGCCGCGTCAATCATGATCAGCAGCTCCATCAGGTGATGGTTCGTCGGCGGGCAGGTCGACTGGATGATGAAGACGTCGTGCCCCCGGATGTTCTCGTTGATCTTAACGAAGGTCTCCCCGTCGGGGAAACTCGTCACCAGCGCCTCGCCAAGGGGTTCCCCGATGGAGCGGCAAATTTCCTCGGCAAGCGCCCGGTTTGAGTTCCCGGAGAAGATTTTGAGGCGGGATTCACTCATGTGCCCGGAATCTTGCGGCGGCACGACCCGGAGGCTACCCTAAAATTGAAATTTTCCGTGGACAATCCGGCCAATAGTGGGCTCCATGGGAGCATGGCACAATCAGAACGGAAGCTAACCAGCCCCGCCAGTCTGGCGGTTGATGCCGTGCTCGTCGTCGCTTTCTTTGTCTACATGTACACCGTGCTCTCAACGCACGTACCCTCACGCGATCCGGCTATGATCCGGCTATGGGGGGCGATCTCGTCATCCTGCGTCACAGCCCTCTTCTGGCTGGCGCTGCAGATGTTCCGGGTCGTGTACCGCGCACAGCGGGATTCCGCCAAGAAATAGGAGTCGAGCCGGAATACCGGTCAGACCGTTTCAGTGATTGCAACCCGTTCAGGACCAATCAGTAAAACCATCAATTCACCATGTCTGCCAAATCGATAGCGAAGAAGTCCAAGAAATCGGCGCGCAAGCCCTCCGCCAAGCCCGCCCGGGCGAGGAAGTATGTCTTCCTGTTTGGCAGGAAGAAGACCGACGGCGACGGCTCGCAGAAGGCCCTCCTCGGCGGCAAGGGCGCCAACCTGGCCGAGATGTGCCGGATCGGCCTGCCCGTGCCCCCCGGTTTCACGATCTCCACGGAGGTCTGCACCTACTATTACGACAACAAGCGCACCTACCCGGCCGCCCTTGATTCACAGATGGCCGCCGGCATCGCGAGCATCGAGGCCCAGGTGGCCGCGAAGTTCGGCGACCTCGAAAGCCCGCTCCTCGTGTCCGTGCGCTCCGGCGCCCGGGACTCGATGCCCGGCATGATGGACACGATCCTCAACCTGGGCCTGAACGACCAGACGGTTGTCGCGCTCGCGAAGAAGACCTCCAACGAGCGCTTTGCCTGGGACTGCTACCGGCGCTTCATCCAGATGTACGGCGACGTGGTGATGGGCGTCCAGAAGCGCCCCGGCGAGGACCACGAGCCCTTTGAGACGGTGATCGAGACGCTCAAGCACGAGCGCCATGCCAGCCACCAGATCGAGGACACGAAGCTTTCCGTCGAGGACCTGAAGGAGCTCGTCTCCCGGTTCAAGGCCCTGGTCCGCGAGCGCACGGGCAGCGATTTCCCGGCGAACCCCTGGGACCAGCTCAAGGGCGCCGTGGGCGCCGTCTTCGGATCCTGGATGAACGACCGCGCCATCGTCTACCGGCGCAAGTACAACATTCCCCAGGAATGGGGCACGGCGGTCAACGTCCAGGCCATGGTCTACGGCAACACCGGCGAGAAGTCGGGATCGGGCGTCGCGTTCACCCGCGATCCGGCCAGCGGCGAGAAGATCTTCTACGGGGAATTCCTCATGAACGCGCAGGGCGAGGACGTGGTCGCCGGCGTCCGCACGCCTCAGCCGGTCATCGCGCTGCACGACGTCATGCCCTCCGCCTACCGTGAGCTGGAGCAGATCCGCGGGAAGCTCGAGAAGCACTTCAGGGACATGCAGGACTTCGAGTTCACGATCCAGGACTCGGTCGTGTACATGCTGCAGACCCGCAACGGCAAGCGCACCGGCGTGGCCGCCGTGCGCATCGCCGTCGAGATGGTCAGGGAAAAGCTGATCGACTGGCGGACGGCCGTCATGCGGATCCCCGCCGACCAGCTCGACCAGGTCCTCGCGCCGATCTTCGACCGGAAGGCCCTCCAGGCGGCCGCCGTCATCGCGAGCGGCCTGCCCGCCGGCCCCGGAGCGGCCTCCGGCCGGATCTACTTCAATGCCGAGCGCTCGGTCGAGGCCGCGGAAAAGGGCCAGAAGGTCCTCCTCGTGCGCGTCGAGACCTCGCCCGAGGACCTGCGCGGGATGATCGCGGCCGAGGGCATCCTCACCGCCCGAGGCGGCGTCTCCTCGCACGCGGCCCTCGTTGCCCGCCAGATGGGCAAGGTCTGCGTGTGCGGCGCGAGCGCCCTTGAGGTCGACTATGCGGCCCGCACCCTCAAGGTCGGCGGCCGCACCTTTGCGGAAGGGGACTTCCTCTCCATCGACGGCACCTCCGGCTCGGTTTACGCCGGCGAGGTGGGCACCGCCCCCTCCGAGGTCATCCAGGGGATGATCCACGGCGACGCCGAGGCCCGGAAGAGCCGGACCTGCGCGAACTTCATCCAGCTGATGAAGTGGTGCGGCCAGGCCGCCCGCATGCACGTGCGCACGAACGCGGACACGCCCGACCAGGCCCGCGTCGCCGTCGCCTTTGGCGCGACGGGGATCGGGCTGACCCGGACCGAGCACATGTTCTTCGAGGGGAACCGGATCGACGCCATGCGCGAGATGATCCTGGCCGACACGAAGGAGGCCCGCGAGGCGGCCCTCGCCAAGCTCCTGCCCTACCAGCGCGGCGACTTCCTCGGGATCTTCAAGGCCCTGAAGGGCCTCCCGGCGACGATCCGCTTCCTGGATCCGCCGCTGCACGAGTTCCTGCCCCAGTCCGAGGACCAGCAGCGCGAGCTCGCCCAGAAGCTCGGGATTCCCGCCGAGAAGATCGCCCACCGGGTCCACGAGCTGCACGAGTTCAACCCGATGCTCGGGTTCCGCGGCTGCCGGCTCGGGATCAAGTACCCTGAGATCACCGCCATGCAGGCCCGCGCCGTCTTCGAGGCCGCCGCCGAGGCCCGCAAGGAGGGCTTCAAGGCCGTCCCGGAGATCATGATTCCCCTCGTCGGATTCAAGCGCGAGCTCGACCTCCAGGTGGCGATCGTCCACGAGGTCGCCAAGGCCGTCCAGGCCGAGAAGAAGGTGAAGATCGCCTACGCGGTCGGCACGATGATCGAGGTGCCGCGGGGCGCCCTGACCGCCGACGAGATCGCGAAGACGGCCGAGTTCTTCAGCTTCGGCACGAACGACCTCACGCAGACAGCCCTCGGGATGAGCCGCGACGACTCCGGTTCCTTCCTCGCCCCCTACCAGGAGGCGGAGATATTCAAGCGCAACCCCTTCGCGACGATCGACCAGGCCGGCGTCGGCCAGCTCATGCAGATCGCGATCGAGAAGGGCCGCTCAACGCGGCCGGGCATCAAGCTGGGGATCTGCGGCGAGCACGGGGGCGACCCGGACTCGGTGAAGTTCTGCCACAAGCTCGGGCTCACCTACGTGTCGTGCAGCCCCTACCGCGTGCCGGTGGCCCGGCTCGCGGCGGCGCAAGCCGCCGTGGCCGAGGACGCAGCGAAGAAGAAATAACCCCGCAGCCGGGGCCTTAGGTCTGAGAAGGTGGAGCGCGATCTCCGAGCGCGCTGAGCGACTCGAGCACGTTCAGCATGTCCAATCACAAACCAGGGAGCACGTCCTCAGATTGATTCCCAAGGGGCTATAGCGTCCCACAGCGCGCCCGGAGATCGCGCTCCACCCTCAATCCGGAAGGCAGCCGGCCTCAGCGAGGCCGGCTGCATCATGCCATCAAGCCGGGAGGTTCGTCTTGTTGCAGACGACGAAGCGCCCGCCGCCCGCGAATACGATCGTCGCGAAGCCCGCGGCGTAGAGGAACGCCAGCTCGCCGCTCCATTGGCCGGGCGCCAGCACGTGGTGGTGCACGCAGAAAAACGCGACAAGCATTTCGATAGTAAGAACAAGGGCCGCGAAGCGCGTCGCAAAGCCGATCACCACGAGGGCGGAGCAGAGGACCTCGGCGAAGATGATCAGCGCCAGGTTCGCCTGCGCGCCGATCCCCAGGGGATCAGGAAGATGCCCGGAGTAGGATGCGTGATGGATCAGCTTGTCGATCCCGTGGTTGAAAAACAGGGTGATGCCGAGCCAGGCGCGCAGCAGGAGGAGCGCGAAATCCGTGCTCCGCGGGACAAAACTGAGCTGGAATAACTTCTTCATGGTCTTTCTCTGGGGTTGAATTTACTGAGGTTTGGGGAAGTTAGCCAGAATCCGAAAAAAAACCACCAAGTCGAGCATGGACTCCGTCGCCGGACACCGGCTTTTCATCGGAACCTACTCCCGCTCCGGAAGCCGCGGGATCTACGCGGCGCGCTGCGGGGCCGCCGATGGAGCGCTCTCGGAGCCCGAGCTTGCCGCCGAGACGGGCAACCCGACCTTCCTTGCCTTCGGCCCCGGGCGGAAGGCGCTCTACGCGGTGCGAAACTCCCCCTCGTACGCCGCCGCCTTCGCGGTCGGAGCGAACGGCGGGGACGGCCTCGATATCCTCGGGACGCCGGACCCGGACGAGGCGCCCGGCCCCTGCCACGTCGCCGTCGACCGCACGGGCCGCGCGCTCGTGACGACCCATTTCCACACCGGCGTCGTGGCGGCGATCCCCATCCTCCCCGATCGCTCCCTGGGCGACCCGGCCGCGGTCATCCGCCACGAGGGAAGCAGCGCCCATCCCTCGCGGCAGGCCTCCGCCCATCCCCACTCGGCGACGATTTCCCCCGACGGCCGCTTCGCCATTGTCTGCGACCTGGGGCTGGACCGGATCGTCACCTACGCGTTCGATCCGGCGCGGGCCGCCCTCGAGCCCTCGGGGGTCTCCCCCGTCGCGACCCCTCCGGGAAGCGGCCCCCGGCACTTCGCCTTCGGTCCCGGCGGTCACCAGGCTTACGCGATCAACGAGATATCGAGCACGATCCTCGCGTTCGATTACAACGCCGGCACCGGCGGGCTCGTCCAGAGGCAGGAGATTTCCACCCTGCCCCCGGGCTTCACGGGGGACTCCAGTGCGGCGGAGATCGCCGTTCATCCCAACGGCGGTTTCGTTTACGGGTCGAACCGCGGCCACGATAGCATCGCGTCCTTCCGGATCGATCCGGAGGACGGACTGCTCTCGCCGATTGAGACCGTGCCCTGCGGGGGGCGGGCGCCCCGGCATTTCGCATTCTCACCGGACGGGCGTTGGATTGTCTGCGCCCATCAGGACTCGGGCACCCTGTGCTCCTTCGGCGTGGACGCGGCCACGGGCAGGCTGACACCGACCGGCAGCGTGATCGCCGTGCCGCTGCCGGTGTGCGTGTTGTTCCTCGATTGAAATTGTAGCCGGGGTCCCAGACTCCGGAGCTTGGGGTCTTATTTCGGATCCGGGG
>CAITEC010000038.1 GCA_903891325.1 uncultured Opitutaceae bacterium | reverse complement strand
TCGGAGATCGCGCTCCACCTAATCGTATGCCGGCCTGCGGCCGGCCAACCTCCTAGCTCTCGTCGTCGATGGGCCGGCTCAGCTCCTGCCGGCACTCCCGGATGATCCGCAGCCAGATTTCCCGCAGGTCGAAGAGCCTCGGGAGGGCGTTTTCGCGGAAGGCGCGGACTGCGGGATGGCGCAGGCCCGCCTCATCGTTGAGCAGCGAAAGGGACTCGTTGAGCGAGCCCAGGGCGCGCTTGAAAAGGCTGACGGCCATCGCGAAGTCCCCGAAATCCAGGGCATGCACGGCGTGCACGGCGTTCTCCTCACCGCGGTGAAGGGAGGCCAGGAAGGGGATTGCCAGGGCGCGCGGCACCTTGGACTCGTCGGCGGCCATCAGCTCCCAGGGGCGCCGGCAGCTCAGGTAGATCGCCTTTGTCGCGATGAAGACCGGGTTCTTGTGAAGGGTGTAGATGTCGTCGTCCTCGACAAAGTCCTCGGCCTCGCCGTCGTCGGCGCCGTCGTGCTCGGGATCATCGGTCCCGGCATCGGGGCGCCCCCAGCCCATCTCTTCGGCGACGTCGTCAATGCGGTCGGGGCTCTCCCGGAAGGCCTCATAATGCCCCAGGTAGCGCCGGATGGTGTCGTCCTGCTCGCGCAGGTAGCGTTCCCAATCGAACTCATTCCATGCCAGCTCGCCCCGATCCTCCCATTCGTGCTCCGCGGAACCTTCCGAATCAAAATCGTTCATTGCGTGGCCCGAAAGTGAGGCCTCGGGGTCCGAAAATGCAAATGAAAAGAGCCCCCCGCGCCGTCACCGCGCGATGACCTTCAGCTGCGCCGCCTCGGCGAACTGCGCGTCCGCCTCGGCCGTCCTCCCCAGCGCGCGAAGCGCCGTCCCGAGCCGGGAGTGCGTGTCCGCCGCTCCGGGGTCGATCCGAAGCGCCTCAACATACTCGGCCGCAGCCTCCTCCATCCGATTTTCATTCGCGAGGACGCTGCCGAGGTTCACATGGGTCTGGGAGCTCCGGGGATTGATCCGGAGGGCCTCGCCGAGCTGCTCGGCGGCCTCCGGCAGCCGGCCCGCCTCCGCCAGCGCGATGCCCAGCCGATTGAGCAGCTCCGCGGAGCCGGGCCGAAGGCGGGCCGACTCCTGGAGCTGGACGACCGCTTCCGGGACCCGGCCGGACTCGAGCAGCGCCATTCCCAGGTTTTCCCGGGCCTCGGCCATCCCCGGATCGAGCCGGACGGCGGCCTCGAAGTGGGGAAGGGCCTCAGGAAGGCGGCCGACCTGGGCGAGCGCGATGCCGCAGTTGACCTGTGCCTTGGCAAAATGCGGCTTCAGCCGGAGCGCCTCCGTGTACGCCGCGATCGCCTCCGGAAGGCGGCCCATGTCGGCGTAGGCCAGCCCTACGCTGAATTGCGCGTCCGACAGGTAGGGGTAGAGCCTCAGCGATTCCTCGAGGTGATCGATCGCCTCCTGGGTGCGGCCGTCTTTCAGGAGGAGGCAGCCGAGGTTGTACTGGGCGCGGGAATTCTCCGGCTGCTTGGCCACGCAGTCCCGCCAGATGCCGATCTCGCTCCGGTAGTCCGCGTTGCGGGCGACAGTCATCCCTCCCAGCCCGAGGGCGGCGAGCCCGACAACGGCCAGGAAGACCGGCCTGCGGCCGCGGAGCGCCGCGCCCAGCCCCGCGACGGCGATCGCGGCGAGCCCGGCGAGCGGCAGGTACATCCGGCTCTCGGCCATCGGCTGCAGGGGAAGGGGGACCACGCTGGAAGTGGGGGCAAGAACGAGGAAGAACCAGCAGGCGGCAAAGCCGAGGGCCGGGCGCTTCCAAAGCGCGGTGAGGGCGGCCGCTGCCAGGGCCAGGAGCGGCAGCGCCCAGGGCCAGAGGTCTGCGGCGCGGACTCCCACCGCCGGCCCGTAGTCCAGCGCGAGCCCCGCGGCCCAGAGCGCGAGTCCCAGGTAGCGAAGGATGACCTTTGACTCCAGGAGCGCGTAGGTCCACGGGCTGATGCCAAGCCCCGCGCCGATCCCGAGGTCACCCAGGCCGTTTCCCAGGGTGTTGGCGACCGTCCACAGGCAGGCGAGCAGCAGCGCGAGGTGGACCGGCCAGTGCCGGCGCAGGGCGGCGCCAAAGGAGCCGGAAACGAAGGTCCGGTCGTAGAGAAGGACGGCGGCAAACGCCGTGGCCATGACTTCCTTCGCGCAGCCCCCGAGCAGGCAGCAGGCGACGGCGAGGATTCCAAATCCGATCCGGGTACCGTCCTTCGCCGCCGAATGCCGGATGAAGCAGTAGAGCGTGAGCAGGTAGAAAAGCCCCATGATCGACTCGGATCGTTCCGCGATGTACGTCACCGCCCCGGTCTGCAGGGGATGGAGCGCCCAGACCAGGGCGACAGCCGCGGCGGTGGCCGTGGTGTTGCCCGCAAACGGCGTCCGGCGCACGACGCCGAAGAGGGCCAGCGCGGCCAGGAGGTGGACGCAGAGGTTAACCGCGTGGTAGGCCCACGGATTCATGCCGCCCAGGGCATAGCTGAGCGCGAACGACAGGTTGAGCAGCGGCCGGCCGGAGACGCCCATACCCGGCGGGGGGGAGAGCGGGACCCAGGGCGGCCAGAGATGCCGGATCGTCGGGTTGTCGCGGATGACCGGGACATCGTCGAAGATGAACGGGCCGCCGAAGCTGTTGGCGTAGGCGAGCAGGACGGCCGCCGCAATCACGCCCGCGGCAAGCGCGATGTCCGCGCGAAACTTTGCCGGAGTCGGGTTCAGAGCGTGACCGCCGGGGGGCCGCCGGAGGCGGACAGGGTTACGTCGATCCGCCGGCCACGATGGGCGCCGCGGACGCGCCACGCGCCGTTTTCATCGTCGATCGCGATGTCGCCGTGCGGCTCCCCGGAGGGGGCGGCGGTGCACGCCGTGAGAATCGAGTGGCGGGTCGCCGGTTCCGAGGCGACCTCGGCGAAAGGATAGACCCCTTCGGCCGGCGCAATGGCGACCCGGCCGGTGCCGACGCGAAGCGCTCCGCGCGACCGGACCCGCGCGCGCAGTTCCGCCCAGGGGCGCCCGATCCGGAACCCGGCGCTGTCGGCCGAACAGGTTCCGCGGCCGTCCTCGTTGAACACTTGGAACCGCGCCTGGACCGCAGCGGGGGCCTTGCCGAGGTCCACCCGGTCCAGGAAGAGCAGGATGTCGGGCTTGAGGAAGACAAGGGTCCGCTCGACGCGGGTAATGTCCGGATGGACCAGCTGGTAGGCGTCGGTCGCGTCGCTGGTGACGGTCATCCAGTCCGGGCCGGTCGCATACGCGGTCACGCGGGCCCACGCCTCGGAGGGATTGGTGCCGAAGCTGCCGTCGATGTACTGGTGGCCCTTGCCGTCGACCAGGATCGCGGTGTGCGCGGTGGTTAGCCGCAGCTTCCACTTCTCCATGAAGTTCGCGTAGCTCGCCTCAAAGGGGTCGTGCAGGAGGCGGTCGCCGTGGGCCTTGAACAGGACGCTGTTGCGGTCGGCGTGCTCGTGGTTGGCGGGGCCGCCGCTGCGCAGCGCGACGACGCTGTCGGCGGCGCCCCAGCCGGATCGGGATACGACCAGGTCGTTGAGCATGCGGTTATCAAGCAGGGACGGCTCGGGCAGGGCCGCCGGCGCCGCGCCGTCGTACCAGAGCAGCCCGTAGTGGTACTTCGCCTCGGCCACGTCCTTCGCGACATACTGGGACACCGGGTCCCCGCGGGAGCGGGCGACCCAGGCGGCCAGGGACAGCTCGACGGAGCCGTTCGCGTCGCCGAAATTGACGATGTCGTACCGGGGGGCGAGCGGCGCGGCCGCGCCGTCGAGCCGGGGCAGCGTCATCGTCAGGGCGTAGCGGATCGTCCCGGGGTAGTTGATCAGGTTCCTGTCGTCGATTCCCCGGGTCCGCCACAGGACCTCGGCGAAGACCGCCACGTCGAGGGTGGTCGGCACCCAGTAGCTCACCCCCTCGTCGTAGCAGCCGTCGCTGCCGTACATCGTCGAAAATTCGAACATGCTGGACCGGGCCAGCGCGAGCCACTCCTCCGCCTTGGGATGGCGTCCGTGAAGCAGGCAGGCGGCAATTCCCAGGCCGGCGGCCGGGACAGCCTTGAGATTGGTCGAGTTGAGGATCAGCGGCCAGCGGGCCAGCGACACGTGGTTGAGCTCGTAGTCCTCCTGCGGATCGAAGCTCCAGCCCTTCACCCGGTCCGGGTGTTTCATGCCATAAAGCGTGTTGGCGCAGGCCGGCGCGCCCTTTTCGGCGATCTGCCCCTCGATCTCCGCCCGCTCCGCGTCGCTGAGGTGGTCCTCGAGCCAATCGAGCGTGAAGGCCAGGGCGATGGAAACCTCCGCGGCCCTCAGGATTCCGATCGGGGCCTTTCCTCCCTCAAGGAACATGTCCCACTTCGGAAAATCGAGGAGCCGGCGGACCGCCAGCCGGGCGAGGGCCACCTGCCGGGGATCGCCGGTTACAAAGGACACCAGGGCCGCCCGCTCGAGGATGAGCCGGGCGCGGGCCATGTCGTCGGAGTGGTGGTTGTAGCGGATATGGTGCCGGAGAAAGTCGGTGTCGTCGTCGATATCCGCGGACATCACCTTGGACCAATAGGCGGCAAAGCGCGGGTCCCGCACGTTGCTGCGGACCCGGGGAAGGTCCCGCTTGTCGAAAAGCAGGCCCCGCCCGGGCAAGGGGATCGGTGCGGCGCGGGGATCAGCGGGCCCGGCCCTGAGCAGCGAGGCGAACGTCAGTGAGGCGGCCGCCAGGGAGCCGGCCTGGATGAATTCCCGGCGGGATTGTTTCATGGGTCGCCGGGAAGCCTAAGCCGCCGGCCCGCCGGTTGTAAATTCGCAACGCTAGGGGGTCAGGCTCTGAAATCTGTAATTCGAATCGGCGAATTGCCGGAATTTCAGATTTCAGAGCCTGACCCCCTAAACCCGCTGAAAAACCACCCCGTCCGACTCAAAAATTTCCCGCTCGGCCTGCAGCCAGCACTCGAGGTCGCCGCGCTGGTGCCCGCTCCCTCCATTCCGCCGAAGGGCATCCGCCCGCCGCGCGATGCGGCGCAGGACCGCGATGGATGGGTCATCCAGCGGGCGGGAGTCGGGGAGGGGACGATTCCCTGGGGATTTCATGCGCGATTGGAATATAGCCGCGGGATTGGAGTTCGCAAATGGGAGGTCTCCAACCCGCGCTGCCCCAACCGACAGTAAAAAATAAAGGGGGTTCCGTCCGACTGCCGACCGTCAGGTAGCCTTCGGCAACCCGATGTCGAACTCGACGGCGTGGGGATGCTTGCGCTTCGCCTCGATCAGGCTGGCGCGCCGGGCAAGCATGCGGTCGAGCTTGTCCACGAGCAGGGCGACCGCCTTGTGGCACTCATCCGACCCGACGGTCGCGTTCAACTCCGGTCCGTAGATGGTGATGTGGCCCTTGGCCTTGAAGCGCGTGGAAACATTCTCCTTGGGGTCAAACTCCAGCTCCACGCGGACCCGAATGATGCGCTCCGCGTGCCGAAACAATCGTTCCACCTTCTCCCCGACAAAGGTCTTGAGCGAGGGCGTCAGCTCAAGATGGATTCCGGAAACGATCAGATCGGGATGGTTTTGTCTGTTCATGATTGCTCCTTGGGTTGAGATTTGACCGGACGTTCACTGAAAAATGCCCCTTCCGTTTTCCCATCGCATCCGCCCCTCGCGGCGCCTCGCCGACTGCCGGGCCCCGTCGCAACGGCCGGCCTATCGGGAATTCGAAAATCCTTCATCGAGCTGTGGGGGACGGTGCACTCGATCCGCTCGAAATGCAACCTTTGGGGGTAATGATCGGCACAATTTCATGAAGCCTAAATCGCGCCAAGCGGTGCGGCTCCCTTGATGACCGACTGGCCGCGCCGACTGAAGCAGGGTCCGGTCAGGATGATCGACCCGGCCGAGGTGCCCGGGTGGATCGTCTACGAGGACGAGCGGCTTTTTGTGGTCAACAAGCCCGGCGACGTCGTCTGCCACCCCAGCAAGGCGGGCCCCTGGTCAAGCCTGGTCGGGGCCGCCCGCGAGCACCTCGGCCAGGCCGCCATGCACCTGGTCTTCCGGCTGGACCGGGAGACCAGCGGAGTCGTGGTCCTGGCAAAGGATCCCCGGACGGCCAGCCGGCTGCACACGTCGATGCAGGACCGGCGGGTGGGGAAGTCCTACCTGGCCGTCCTGACCGGCGAACTCCCCGGGCCTGTGACCGTGGACCAGCCGCTGGGCGACGACACCGAAAGCCCCGTGCATTTCAAGACGACGGTCTGCGCGGGGGGAAAGCCGGCGATTACCCACTTTGTTCCCGTGTCGACGGGACGCGGGTTCACGCTGGCCCGCGTGTCGACCGAGAGCGGCCGCAAGCACCAGATCCGCGCCCATGCCCAGTGGCTGGGTCACTCCCTGGTGGGGGACAAGATCTACGGCCCGGACGCCCGGCTCTTCATCGAGTTCATCGAGACGGGCTGGACCCCGGTGCTGGCCTCCCAGCTCCTCCTGCCCCGGCAGGCGCTTCACTGCGCGGCGATCGACCTGCACCATGCCGACTGGCCGCAGGAATTCCGCGCGCCGCTGCCGGCGGACATCGCCGGCTTCTGCGGGGAGCACGGCCTCGACCTGGCCTGAGGACGGCAGGCTAAACGCCGGCGATCGCCGATTCCACGGCCGCCCTCAGGGCCCGGATCCGCTGGGGCAGTGGGAAGGCCGATGGCGACTCGAGCGTGTAGGCAAGGCTCGTGTGGTTGACCCGCAGATAGAGGGACTCGGGCCAAAGCTCCCTGCCGAAGGGATCCCCCAGCGGCCGGATGACCCCATCCTGCGCCTCGCGCCCGTCGATGACCGGGCTCCGGTCGATGGGGCATTCACGGGAAACCGCGCCAAGCATCAAGGGGGCGAGGCTCGGGCGGTCCCGGGGATTCTGCTCGTAGAGGTAAAAGCCGGTCGACTCCCAATCCTCGTGGAGCGCCAGCGTGAGATCAAAGGACGGCTGGCCCTGGAGCCAGGCGACGTGGGCGGCGATCTCGGGCGACCGGGTGCTTCGGTAGTCCCGGTTCAGGTCCAGTCCCCCGGCGTTTTCCCGGGTTCCGGCGGCCAGCCCCGTGGGATTGAGGGCCGGGCAGACGAACCACGTGGCCCTTCCATCGAAAACGCCCGCGCGAAGCATTTCCAGGATGGCGACCGGCGCCGCCGGCTCGTCGCCGTGGATGCCCGCGGAGACGTAGATCCGGGGCCTGGGTCCCGGCGTGCGCCGGGTGAGGGCGAGCAGCGGGTAGCCCCCCGCCTCGCCATACCGCTCGACCCGAAACCCCGCCGATGCCCCCGCGGATTCGATCTTGGAAATCAATTCATGCATTGCCCGGCCGACCAACTTGGATTGCTTGCGCAGGCGCTCAACCCCCAATTCAATCGGTCCACACCCATGCCTGGCCCCCGCGTACGCTTTGCCCCCAGCCCCACCGGCTTTTTTCACATCGGCAGCGCCCGCACGGCGCTTTTCAACTGGCTCTATGCCCGGCACACGGGCGGAACGTTCGTCCTTCGGATCGAGGACACCGACCAGGCCCGCAATAGCGACGAGTTCCTGAACGTGATCTACGACAGCCTGCGCTGGCTCGGCCTGGACTGGGACGAGGGTCCGCATGCGGGGGGCGATTTCGGGCCCTACCGGCAGAGCGAGCGGGCCGGGATCTACCGCGAATACCTCGAGAGGCTGAAGGCCGCGGGGCGCACCTACGAGAAGGACGGCGCGCTATTCTTCCGGATTTCCGGCGAGCCGCAGGTCATCGACGACGCCGTCCGCGGTCGTGTGGAACGCCTTGAGGAGAAAGATTTTGTAATCTTTCGATCCGATGGCAGCCCGGTCTTTCACTTTGTGAACGTCGTCGATGACATCGCGATGCGGATCACCCATGTCATCCGGGGCGAGGACCACCTCTCGAACACCAGCAAGCACGTCGAACTTTTCAAGGCCTTCGGCGAGCCGCTGCCCACCTTCGCGCACCTTCCGCTGATCCTCAAGCAGAGCGGGCCGGGCAAGATGTCGAAGCGCGACCAGGGGGCGCTGGTCGAGGAGTACCGGCGCCGGGCCTATCTTCCCGAGGCCCTTGTCAATTTTCTTTGCCTGCTGGGCTGGTCTCCCAAGGACGACCGCGAGAAGATGCCGATGGCCGAGATCATCCGGCTCTTCGACCTGCCCGGCATCAACCAGAGCAACGCGCGCTTCGACGACAAGAAGCTCGCGCACATGAACATGGTCTACCTGCTCGAGCAGGCCCCGGAACGTTTCGCGGCCCTTGCCCGGGGGTTTTTCACCGGCCTGGGGCCGGCGGACCCGGCCGCCGCCGACGCACTTGCGGCCTCGCCCGACTATTTCCTCGCCGTGATGGCCCTCAGCCAGCCGAAGGTCAAGGCGATCGAGGAATTGCCCGCCTACACCCGCTACTTCTTCACGGAGGACTACCCGGTTGACCCGAAGGCGCGGGAGACGATTTTCGCGAAGGGCGACCCGCGAACCCGCCTGGCCGAGCTGGCCGCCGCTTTTTCGACGGCCGACTTTTCAAGCGACGCAACCCTCGAGCAGGTGCTCCGCGACCTGGCTGCGGCGAAGGCGCTGAAGATCGCCGACTACATCCACCCCGGGCGCCTTGCGGTTTCCGGGACGAGTGTGGGCCCGAGTTTCTTCAGCATTTACCGGCTGATCGGCCGCGACAAGGCCCTCAGGCGTATAGAGCGCTTCCTCGGAGCGCCGGATCGACTGTAGCCGGCCTCCCAGAGGCCGGTTTTCGGAGCATAGCGCCCAATTTCCGGGGTCTTGGACCCCGGCTACAACGGGAGATCGCGTTCCACCTTATTTCGCCCACTGATCCCTGAGGGTGATCGTCCGGTTGAAGACCGGCTTTCCTGGCTTTGACTCGACCGGATCCAGCGAAAAGTACCCGAGCCGCTCGAACTGGAACCGCTCCTCAAGCCGGGCGTCGGCCAGCGACGGCTCAAGCTTCGCGACGACGGTCTCCAGCGAATTGGGGTTGATGCACTTCCTGATATCCTCCTCCTCGGCGGGTTCGGGCACCGTAAAGAGACGGTCATAGAGCCGGACCTCGGCCTCCGCGCACAGGGTGGCGCTCACCCAGTGGATTGTCCCCTTGACCTTGCGCGCGGCGTTCTCGCCGCCGGCGCGCGTCGAGAGGTCGGCGGTGCAGCGGAGCTCGGTGATACCCCCCTGGGCGTCCTTGACCACCTCCGTGCAGGCGATGATGCAGGCGTACTTGAGGCGCACCTCGCCGCCCGGACGCAGCCGGAAGTATTTCGGGGGCGGAACCTCTGCAAAGTCGTCGCTCTCGATCAGGACCTCGCGCGTGAGCGGGATGACCCGCATTGTGGGGTTCTCATCCTGGGGATTGTCGGTTGCCTGGCACTCGACGACCTCGCCGGGCGCGATATTGGTCAGGACCAGCTTCACCGGCCGGAGCACGGCCAGCCGCCGGGCGGCCGTGGCGTTGAGTTCCTCGCGGATCGCGTGCTCGAAGAGTGCGATGTCCGTCAGGCTCCTGAACTTGGTCACCCCGACCCCGGTCACAAAGCGCCGCAGGGCGCTCGCCGGGATTCCGCGGCGGCGCGTCCCGCTGATGGTGGGCATCCGCGGATCGTCCCATCCGGAGACGATCCCGTCGCGGACCAGCTCGATCAGCTTGCGCTTGGAGACGACCGTGTAGGTGGGCATCAGCTTGGCGAACTCGTACTGGTGCGGCAGAGCCCGCGGCAGGCCGAGATTCTCCAGGATCCAGTCGTAGAGGGGCCGGTGATCGACGAACTCGAGGGTGCAGATGCTGTGGGTGATCCCCTCAAGGTAGTCGCTCAGGCAGTGGGCGTAGTCGTAGAGCGGGTAGATGCGCCACTTGTCGCCGGCGTGGTGGTGGGCGGTGTGGCGAATCCGGTAGAGCAGGGGGTCGCGAAGCCAGACATTGGGCGCGGCCATGTCGATTCGCGCGCGCAACGACCGGGCCCCGTCGGGGAATTCCCCGGCGCGCATCCGCGCGAACAAGTCGAGATTCTCCGAGACCGGGCGATTGCGCCAGGGCGAGTCGCGGCCGGGCTGGTCCGGGGCGCCGCGGTAGGCGTCGGTCTCCTCGGCGCTCAGGTCGCAGACATAGGCCTTGCCCTTCTCGATCAGGGTGACCGCGTAGGCGTAGAGCTGCTCGAAGTAGTCGCTGGCAAAGAAGGGCTCGGAAGGCTCGCCCGGCGCGGCGGGGCCCAGGTAGGAATCCGCCCGTCCCTCCGACACCACGCTTCCCGGGGTCCGGCCCTTTGGCTTCAGCCCGAGACAATGGTCGGCCCAGCCGCTGATCAGCCAGGCGACGTCGGCGGTTATGGAGTCGACGTACTCGACCTCCTCCTTCGCCGGGTTGGTGTCGTCCATCCGAAGGTTGCAGATCCCCCCGTTTTCCCGGGCGATCCCGAAATTCAGGCAAATGGACTTTGCGTGGCCGATGTGCAGGTAGCCGTTGGGCTCGGGGGGGAACCGGGTCACAATCCGCGACTGGCGCTTTTCGGCGAGGTCCGCGGCGACGATGTCGCGTATGAAGTCGCTTGGAGCGGGCCCGGCGGCCGCTGGGGATTGGTCGGTCATAAGCCGCCCAAATTGCGGAATCGCCAGCCCGGAGGCAACGATGCAATAAATGACCCATGGTCCCCGCGATCGTCCACCTCGATGCCGACGCGTTCTTCGTGTCCTGCGAGCAGGCCCGGGACCCGTCGCTGCGGGGCAAGCGCTGTGCCGTGGGGGGGAGCCAGCGCGGGATCATTTCGTCGGCCAGCTACGAGGCCCGGGCACGCGGCGTCTACACGCCCATGCCGACCGTTTCGGCCCTGAAGGTCTGCCCCGACCTGATCCTCATTCGCCACACCACCGGGCTCTACGGCGAGGTATCGCGCCGCATGTTCGACCTTTGCGAGACGCTCACCCCGATCGTCCAGCGCAACTCGATCGACGAGGGCTACCTCGACCTCTCGATGTGCGGGCTGGCCACGCCGGCGGCGGTGGAGGCGACGGTGCGCCGGCTCCAGGCCCGGATTTGGGAGGAGTTGCAGATCCCCGTTTCGATGGGGATAGCCCGCAACAAGCTCGTGGCCCAGATCGCCTCCAAGCTGCGGAAGCCCCGGGGGTTCGTCGTCGTCCCGCCCGGCGAGGAGGCCGCCTTCCTCGCCCCGCTTGCGATCGGGAAACTTCCGGGCGTGGGGGCGAAGACCGAGGCGGCCCTCGCCGGCCGGGGGATCCGCCTGGTCCAGGATCTGTTCTCACGGACGGAGGGGGAGTTGGAGGCGGCGCTCGGGAACGGCTGGCGCGACATGTTGGCCCTCGCCCGGGGCGAGGACGACCGGCCGGTTGAGACCGAGGAGGAGGATGCGAAGAGCTACTCCCAGCAGGAGACCTTTGCGGCGGACGTGGGCGACTTCTCGCAAATCGAGGCGGTCGCCAAGCGCATGATCGACGAGCTGATGCCGAAGATCCGCGCCGATGGAAAGCGGGTCCGAACGATCACGGTCAAGCTGCGCTATCCCGACTTCACGCAGGACACGCGCTCCCGCACCCTGGAGGCGGCAACCGATCTTGAAAGCCCGCTTTACCCGCTGGTCGGCCCGCTCCTGCGCGAGGCCTGGAGGAAAAGGAGGCCGCTGCGGCTGGTGAGCGTCAAGCTCTCCGGCGTCGATGGCGGGGCCGGGCAGCTCGAGATGTTCGCCCAGGAGGACGAAAAGCGCCGGCGCCTGGCCGGCGTCCTGGACCGCCTCAACACCCGGCCCGGCGGCGAGGCGGTCCGGCACGGGCACCGCCTCGGCTAGAGGGTCGCCTCGGCTAGAGGGTCAGGCTCTGAAATCTGTAATTCTGGCGAATCGCCGATTGAAATTACAGATTTCAGAGCCTGACCCCCTAGCCGTTAGCCCCCGGCCGCCTTCGCCGAGGAGAGAAGCTCGATGGGGACGTCGGGACCCATTTCCGCCGGCGGGCCGTCGAGGGCGGCGCGGACCTCCGCGTCGGTCAGCCGATAGACCAGGATCGAATAGTTGATCTGGTCGTCGGGGATCCTGCGCCTGAGATAGGCCGTCAGCCGGGCGAAGCGGTATTCATCGAAGTCGTTGACCGTCTTGATCCAGTCGTCGAGCGATCCGGTGCGCAGCGCGTCGTAGCGCACGTTCCCGTCGTCCGAAAGGATGGGCGCGGCCCGGCGGCCCAACTCCCGGTACCACGCCTCGTACCTCGCGTTCCAACGCCCCCAGGGACCGTCCCCGGGCGTGTACGTCACCGGCTGGAGCATCGTGGCGCTGACAATATAGGTTCCGCCGCGAAGCCGAAGCCGCCCGGGTTGCGCCAGAAACATCACGATCCGGCCTCCGGGTCCGTTCCCGTCCGCGGCGACCTCAAAGCCGGGGTGGAGCCGGAGAAACTCGGCGGTCAGCGCGGCGGCTTTTTCAGCCGGAAACTTTTTTAGCTGGAAGGGCTTGAACCAGGAATGAAGGACCTGCGCCTGGATCCCGTAATACGCCGGATCCACTGAGCCAAAGTAGGAAAGATAGACGGGGCCCTCCCCGCCGTGCCGCGCTGCATAGGACCGGATGGCGGGCAGTTCCTGCCCCCAGTCGTACGAGCTGTCGACCAGGTGGCGATAGCCCTCAGCGGGTCCGCCTGACAGGGGGTTGAAATAGGCCAGGTAATTGGGGAAAACCGCCCAGGCCTCCGCCGCCAGGAGCAGCACCAGCGCGGCCAGCGCAAGCCGCAGGCTGCGCGACCCCAGGACCCCGGCCGCAGCCCCGCAGAGCACGAAGAGCGGCGGGTAGAGCGGCATGATGTGGCGGTGCCCGATATCCACGTGGACAATCAGGAAGGCGCATCCGTAGGCCAGGAGCAGGAGGAGAAGGGGAAGGACGGGGTAGATCGACGCCATGGCGCCGCCCCCGGGCGGCGGTCCTGTCGCGCCCCGTCGCGACCAAAGCCGTGAGGCCGCCGCCAACCCGGCGATCACGATGACGCCGAACAGCGGCAGCGGCGTCTTCACCAGGAAGGTGTAGGGGAAGAACGAAACCCAGCCGAAGAGCCCGATGCGGCCGTTGAAGAAGGAGCTGCGCAGCCGCGAATAGTGCAGGCTGTACGCCTGCCCGAAGAGGTAGGCGTCCGGCAAAAGCCGGTGGCGGTCGGCAAAGAGAAGCACCCGGGGCGCCAGGGCGGGGTGGCTGCCGACCGCGGTCTCCCACGTGCTCCGCATCTGGCTGTCGGCGGATTTCGAGGGCGCGAACGGTGAAAACCGGAAGCCGAAGGACGCCCAGATGACCCCGACGACGACAAGCGCGTGGAATGCGACCGCCGCGGCGATGGCCGCCGCCCGGTGGAGCCGGCCGTTGAGAAGCCTCGCCCCGCCGATCACGAGCGGCAGGGGCCGCCCGTCGATCACCCGGGCGAGCGCCAGGGCCAGCGCGATGGGAATGATCAGCCCCGCCGAGGCCTTTGAAACAAAGAGCGCACCGGCGGCCAGCGCGCTCGCCAGGAGCCGGCCGGGGGAAATTTTCTCAAGCGAGAGCCACCACCCGAAGCTTGCCGCAAGGAAGAAGAGCGAAGCGGCCGTGTCCGAGGCCATCAGGGCTCCGTTTGCAAGCACCGTGGGGTTCAGGACGCAGAGCAGCAGCGAGAGCATGCCTCCCGCAGGCCCGAAGAGCCGGCGGGACCAGAGCCAGACCAGGGCCCCGAGGGCGACCGCGATGAGCGCCGCCGCCGCCCGCCCGCGGGCAAGCAGGGCCGCCGGGTCATTTCCGGATTGGAAGAACCACTGCTCGCCCAGTTCCCAGAAGTTGGCCGTACGCCACGCCTCGCTGTTGATCGACGGGAAGCGGCCGGGAGCGACGAGGAAGGGCAGGGCGATGATCCGCTGCGGCAGATTCCCGTTTTCCGGGTCCATCCGGTAGTCGTTGAAGCGCCAGTACGTGTAGCCCGCCGTGGCGTGCCCGATCTCGTCGTAGGTCGGGCTCTTGTCCCTGACACTCGCAACCAAGAGCAACCAGAATGCCGCCAGGAGCGCCGCCGCCGCCAGCGGGCCCGTGAACGCCCCCTGCCGGAATGGGGCCACTCTCACAGATCCTCGTAGACCTCGACCAGCCCAATGCCGGTCGTTCCGCCGACGCCCGAGAGCTGGGCGGTGTAGCTCCCCGGCGGCAGGGTCACCAGCATGGCCGCGTCGGTCGAGCCGTTGTTCAGCGAAAAGGCGCCCACCGCGTTCATGGCCTGGACCGTGGCAACCTGGACGGAGGCGACAACCGGCGAAGTTCCTAGGGAGGGGGCGGTGTTCCAGCCGGCGTTGGTTGCGATGGCCCTGGAGGCGCCGTTCTCCCCGGGCCGATTGCCGTCGTCAAAGAGCACGAGCTGGGGGTTGGTCATCGTGCCGGGCAACCCGAAGGTGCTGGTCAAGCCGGGCCCGACACCCCGGATGAGCACGGTGTCGTTCGTGTTGCCGGAGATTCCGAAGCCGGCGATGAGGATGTTGAAACCGATACCCACCTGGCAGCGCGCGGAAAGGTTGATCAGACGGGCTGCGGGAGACCCGGTGTCCGCGTCGTAAATTTCGGCGAGCGCGACCCCCGTCGGGCTCGCGCCCAGCCCGCTCACCTGGGCGGTGAAGCTGCTCGACGGCACGGTTACGAGCATCGCCGCGTCCAGGGAATTGGCCAGGTAGGGAAAGGCCCCGAGGGCGTTCATGATGCCTGCGGAGGCGACGCTGACGCTCACCTGCGGGATCTCCGGGGAATTGCCCGCGACCGAATTGTTCTGCCAGCCGTTGTTCGAGGAGATCACTTTGGCGCCAATCCCGGCCTCCCCCGTCTGCTGTCCGTTGTCATAGAGCGCGAGGCTTGCGTCATTGAGGTCGTCGGGAACCCCGAAGTACGAATTCATGTCCGGACCGACCCCGCGCAGGAGAAGCTGCTTGCTGCCCGCGCCGGAGATCCCGAACCCGGCGATCAGCACGTTGCCCCCGGTGTTCACGAAGGCGCGGGCCGACAGGTTGACCAACCGCACGTAGCTGTCCGCCGCCGCCGGCAGCCCCGCGAAGGGATTGCTCCATCCCGAGGTCCCGAAGGGAAATGCGATGCTGGCGCCCGTGTCGCCCTGGAAGGCCGTGGGATCGACCGACGGGGCGCTTCCCTGGAAGGTTATCACGCCCAGGCTTGTGCAGGACTGGAACGCATCCGCACCGATGTTCGCCACGCTGGCCGGGATTGTGAGCGTCGTCAGGGCGGTGCAGCCCTGGAAGGCGTTGGCTCCGATCGCGGTGACCGTCCCGGGGATCGTCACGCTGGCCAGCGACGTGCAGTTGGCAAACGCGCTGGCCCCGATCGACGTGACGCCGCTGGGAATGACAACGCTGGTCAAGGTGGTGACTCCGGCAAAGACGCTGGATCCGATGGCCGTGACCGGGTAACCGGCGATCGCAGCCGGGATGGTCACGGCGCCGCCCGAACCCTGGTACCCGGTGATCGTGATCGATCCCCCGCTCACGGTGTAGGAATAATTCAGCTGGAAGGTCGGCAATCCGTCAAAGGTGGCCGACCATCCCGTGGTAAACGGCAGGTAGGTCACCGTGGCTGAGCTGTCCCCCTGGAAGGCGGTGGGATCCGCCGTGGGCGCGTTGCCGAGGAATGCGACGCTCGTCAGGCTGGCGTTCCCCGCAACCGCGCTCGCGCCGATGGTGGTAACATTCCCGGGGACCGTCAGGCTGGTCACGCCCTTTCCCTGGAGGGCATTGGCCCCGATTGCCGTCACCGGATCACCCTCGATGGTTGCCGGAATGATCACCGTGCCTCCCGTTCCGTTGTACCCGGTGATCGTGACCGCGCCCCCGGAGATCGAGAAGGTGAAGAGATTCGAGGCCGTCCGAAGACCGGCGAACGGGTCGGTCCATCCCGTTGCGGTGTAGGGGTAGCTGATGCTCGCGTGGGTGTCGCCCGTGAACGCGGAAGAGTCGGCCGACGGGGCATTTCCCTGGAAGGTGATCAAGCCCAAGTGGGTGCAGGCCTGGAACGCACCCACTCCGATGCTGGTGACGGCCGCGGGGATAGTCAGGGTAGTCAGACTTGAGCAGCCCTGGAAGGAATCCGTCCCGATTGTGGTGACGCTCGCGGGTATTGTTATGCTCGTCAGCGCGGCGCAGTACTGGAACGCCTCGTCGCCGATGCTCGGAACGCCGTTCGAGACCGTGACGCTGGCCAGGCTCGTGCAACCCTGGAACACCTCGGCGCCCAAGTTGGTGACGCTGCTTGGTATCGTCACGGACGTTAAGGCGGTGCAGCCAGAAAACGCGCTGCTTCCAATCGTCGCAACCGTCCCGGGGATGGAAACGCTGGAAAGGGTGGAGCTGCCGAACGCGCTGCTCGCAATTGTCGTCACGCCACTGGGAATGACGACGCTGGTTACCGGGGTGCCGTTGGGGAAGACATTGCCGCCGATGGTCGTCACCGGATAGCCCGCGATCGTCGCTGGAAATGTGACGACGCCGCCCGTGCCCGTGTAGCCGTTAATCGTGACTGCGCCCGAGGTCACTGTGTACTGGAAACTCAGCTGGTTCGCGGGTAATCCATCAAAAGTGCTTCCCCATCCGGTGGTGTTGGGCAGGTAGGTGATCGTGGCGGAACTGTCTCCCTGGAAAACCGTCGTGTCATTTGACAGCGACGGCGGGTTGCCCAGGAAGGTGATGGCCGACAGGCTGCCGTTTCCCGCGAAGGCGGATGAGCCAATGGTCATCACGCTTCCCGGTATTGTCAGGCTGGTCAGGCCCTTTCCCTGGAATGCGCTGGCTGCAATCGCGGTGACCGGGTCGCCCGCAATCGTCGAAGGGATGGTCACAGCGCCGCCGGATCCCGTATACCCGGTGATCGTTGCCCCGTTCGAGATCGAGAAGGTGAAAGGGCTTACCGCAGCGGGGATTCCAGCGAAGGGATTGGTCCAGCCCGTCGTGCCAGGGAGATAGGTGATCGCTGCGGAACTGTCGCCCTGGAAGACATTCGAGCCGACAGTGGGGGCGTTTCCCTGGAACTGGACGCTCGTCAGCGTCGCGCACGATGCAAACGCGGTCGATCCGACGCTGGTCACACCGGAGGGAATGCTGACGGATGTCAGGCTCGCGCCTTGGAACGCGCTGGCCGCGATTGTCGTCACAGGGAGGCCGGCGACAGTGGCGGGAATTATCACGGCGCCGCCGGAACCGGAATAGCCAGTTATTGTGACCGCGCTTCCTGAGCTGGTGAAAGAGAATGGAAACGGCGTCGCCGGAATGCCGTAATAGGGGCTCGACCAACCCGTGGCCCCGGCTGGGTAGGTAATCGATGCGGACGTGTCCTGATCAAAGGGCTGGCCGTTGACATAGGTCGGCGCATTGCCCTCAAACGTTATGGTTGTCAGCCCCAAACAAAGCGCGAAGGCATCATAATCAATTAACGTTACGCTCGCCGGGATAGTTACCGTTGTAAGGCTGGAAATCTCGGCAAACGAATATTGGCCGATCGTGAGGAGACCGTTTGGGAGAGTGACACTAGTGACGCTGCCTGTCTCGGAAGTGGCTCCACCACCACTGAGGGTGGAGAAGGCCAAGTTGCCGATTGCCGTCACGGGAAAACCGCCCAGTGTCGCCGGGATCGTCACCGCGCCGCCCGACCCCGTGTAGCCGGTGATCGTCGCATTCCCGCCCGTCACCGAATAGTTGAACCCGCCCGAGGAAAACTGGGCGCGAAGTCCGGGGGCCGCGATGGAAAAGAGCCCCAGACAAACGACCCAAGGGAAAAGTCGCAGAAGTGAATGGAATCTCATTTCCGGTATAATCCCAGAAATGGGCCTCTGTCCGCGAGATGCGGGCTTTTAGGGACGGGTCGGGAATCCTCGCTCACCCCTCCAAGGTACCTGATTCAAGCGTCTCCGCAAGAAATCTAATGAAGCGGCGGTAGGGACGGAACACGACGCGGTTGCTATTATGGAAGTGTGCAAGCGGGGGATTTATGCACGGCTAATAAAGTACTTCATTGACGTATAATAAATCTGTGATTACCTTTGTCGAGGACAGGAACTTTACCCGAGATGCAGGACGCCTGCTTACGGAAACCGAATTGATTGCGCTCATGACAAAGATAGCAAAGTCGCCCGATGCCGGAGTCTTGATTCCGGGTTCCGGCGGCTGCCGTAAGCTGCGGTTTTCGGCAAAGGGCAAGGGCTCCCGTGGGGGAGCGAGGGTCATCTACGCGATCCGGCCCGGGGTAGGACAAGTTCGGCTTCTCGCAATCTACGCAAAAGGCGAAAAGGACAACTTATCCGCTAGGGAAATAGGGGCCTTCAAATTGAGGGACAATCCATGAAGCCAACGCTCAAGGAGATCATCCGACGCAACACAAGTCTCGCTTCCGGCTTGGCGACCCCAGGTCGGGTGACGCAACTGTTGCCTGACGGGCGGGGCGGGTTCGTTCGGCGTTCTATCGATCCCGAAGCATTCAGACGCGCTCAAGCCGCCGACCCCGCTCCTGACGTCTCGGCAGCGAGGGCGAAATTGGATTTAACCCAGCGTGAAATGGCTGCCCTAATGGGAGTCTCGCTTCGCACCCTGCAAAATTGGGAGCAGGGCCACCGGGAACCCAACCAGGCGGCCAAGGTGCTCCTGCGGGTGGCCATCAAGCACCCGCGTGCCGTCCTTGATTCAGTTGACGGAAAATCCGCGGCCTGAGGCGCCCTGAAACATCATCGGGCTCTTCGCGCCGCCCAGAACCGGCATTCGTCCGAGAAGTCGCGGACGGCCTCGGACTCGGTTGCGATCTCGCGGCGTAGGGCGTCGTAGGCGTGCTCCCAGCCGGTTGCCGCAAGGTCGGCGAGGATCTCCGCCCGATCCGGCAAATGCATGAAGACGTTTCCGGCCTCGCTCGGGAAATACCGGTCCCCGAACTCGTGCAG
>CAITEC010000037.1 GCA_903891325.1 uncultured Opitutaceae bacterium | reverse complement strand
CTGATCGCCGGGTTCGCCGTCCAGGGCAATGCCAACGAGAACCTCCTCATCCGCGGCGTGGGTCCCGGCCTGACCTCCTACTTCGGGCTGCCCGGAACGATGACCAATCCCCAGCTCCAGCTCTTCGACGACGGCCAGCAGACCGGCGAGGGCGGCACCCCCAGGGTCATCGCAACGGTCACCAACTGGGGCACCACCCCGACCCTGGGCAATTCCCCCGTCGTCGTAGGCGTCTTCCCGGCCACCGCCCAGGAAATGGCCACCGTCGGGGCCTTCACGCTGGTTGTCGGCTCAACCGACGCGGCCATGTACGTCACCGTCCCCCCCCGGCCACTACACTGCACAGCTCGCCGGGGTCGGCGGCACGACGGGTATCGGGCTGGTCGAGGTCTATGAGGAGCCGTGATGCGGTTTCCCATTTCCGCCGTCTCCGCGTGCGACCCCGCCGCTGCCCCTGGGGTGCCGCTCAGGCGGAAATGCGACGGTAGCCCAGGCGGATAGAGGAAAGGTTTTCTAATTCGAACCGGGGCCGATCCTACGGGAGTCGGAGAAACGGAGAATTTACTTCCGGTGGTGCGTCGGCTTAGGGTTGCCGGGGTACTCCTATACCCTGACTGGATACGTCCCTGTAGCTCAACGGATAGAGCCGGCGATTTCTAATCGCCTGATCCGGGTTCGATTCCCGGCGGGGACGCCATTTTCTGCCCGTCGGTTTTTCCGGAAAAAAGTCAATTCTTCCTGGGAAACAGCTTGTCCAGCACGGTGTCCACCATTTCCACGGTTGAGCCCTTTCCGAGGGTCGGACGGTGGTAGTGGGCGGTGGCGAGGCGGCGGTCGCCGTCGACGGTCTGAACGATCAAATTCAGCTCGATCATGTAGTTGCTGAAGTCGTAGTTCCAGCGGTCGTCGTAGCGGACCAGCAGTTGCGCGTTGTCCGGGAGCAGCGTGAGCGGGCCGGAGTTGGCGTCGTAGCCCCGCGCGCGGAGTTCCCGGGCGATCACCTGGTCGACGCCGTTGCCGTCGGCCAGCACGTGCTCGACGAACAGGTGCTGGTAGGAGGCCAGGTTCACCTTTGGCTCGGTATGCGAGTCGAGCGTGGCGCATCCGGCCAGAAGCAGGAGCGGGAGCAGCGGGAGAAACGCGAATCGGGTCATGGAGTTGCCAAGCATAGACGCAAGCGACCGGAAATTGTCACGGGCTTTCCTGCGCGGATTCCGCAATCTGGAGCACGATCTTGCCGAATTGCCCCCCGGCCTCCATGAGCGCGAACGCCTCGGCGGCCTGTTCCAGCGGGAATGTGGCGGCGACGACCGGCTTGATCCAGTGGGCATTTACAAATCGGGTCATCGCCGCCCAGTCGGCGGGGCTTCCCATCGTCGATCCCAGGAGCGAGAGCTGCCTCCAGAAGATCTTTCGCAGCGCAATCCCGGGAGGGTTTCCCCGGGTTGCCCCGTAAAGCGCGATTCGGCCGCCGGGCGCGGCAAGGTCGATCAGGTCGCCGAAGCCCTCACCGCCCGCCCCGTCGACGATGACAGTGAACTGCCCGGCGGCGGCGGTCGCCGCCGCCGCCCAGCCGGGGCGCCCGTACACGAACCCGCCCCGCGCGCCCAATCTCACGGCCTGTGCAATCTTATCGGGCGAACTCGATGTCACCCAGGTTTCCAACCCACTCGCGACGGCAAACTGGAGCACAAAGAGCGCAACACCACCCCCGATGCCGGTGACCAGCACCCGATCGCCGTGCTTGGCGGCGGCACGGGTGAGCAGGGCGCGCCAGGCAGTCAATCCGGCCAGGGGAAGTGCCGCCGCCTCGTCCCAGGAAAGGAATTCCGGTTTGGGGACCAGGAGGGTGGCGGGCACCCGAACGTGCGTTGCGAGGGTTCCGGGCCGGCGCAGGCCAAGGATATCGAAGTCGGGACCCTGGGCCCGGGTGTCCCTCCCCCATCCCAGGGCGGGATCGATGATCACCGCCCGCCCAAGCCACGAGGGGTCGGCGCCTTCGCCCAGGGCAACCACCGTGCCGGCCCCGTCCGATCCGGGAATGCACGGATACGTGATGCCGGCATACTGCCCGATCTTGATCCAGACGTCCCGGTGGTTCAGCGCTGCAGCGCGGAGCGCCACGAGCGCCTCGCCCGGACCCGGGACCGGGTCGGGCAGCGTGACCAGGGAAGACTCGTTAAGACCGGTGATCTGAAGTGCGCGCATGGTTAAGGGGGCACGGCCATAGTGGCATGCGGCTTCAATCAAGCGCGGAGCGGCAGTTTGGCAACTATGCCTGCCATTGGTGGAGCGGGACCTCCGGGCACGCTGGTTTGGGCTCTCGTCGCTCAGCGCGCTCGGAGATCGCGCTCCACCTCGGATATAGGGTCCGTCTGCGCCGGGGGCGTCGCTCGGACCACGATCACCAGCCCCAGGAGCACGATTGCGCAGGCGGGATAGAAGATGGGCTTCGGGACCTCGGCAAAGATCAGGTAGCTCATCAGGCCCGCGTAGACAAACTGGGTCGCATTGCAAAGGCTCACGACCTGTCCCCGGATGCGCCGCATCGCGCGGTTGAGAATCGAGTGCCCGCACACGGTGGGAATGGCGCCGAGGGCGACCATGATGGCCCACTCCCTGGCGGAACCCCAGGCGAAGCCGTGGATCCGCGGGAGCGCGATCAGCAGGCAGATAAGCCCGGCCTGGGCGTAAACGGGCACCACGTAGAGCCAGATGGAGCGCAAATCCCGGTTCCGCCGGCCGAGCGAGAGATAGAGGGCGAAGAGGATCATCGAGAAAAAACAGAGCGCGTCGCCCGCCAGGCTTCCGCCGCCCGCGCGCGCGTCGCGAATCGAAAGCACCAGCACCCCGGCTATCGCCAGCGCCGTGCCGGCGACCTCGGCCCGGTTGATCCGCTCCGAGGCGAGCCATAGCAGGAAAAAGGGCATCGCGATTGGAACCAGGTTCACGATCAGGCTGGCCTGGGCAAGCGCGGTCATCCGGACCCCCACGGTCCAGGTAATGAGGTGGATGGCGAGCACCAGGGACGGCAGGCGGGTCCGCCTGAGCTGTTCCCGGTCGAGGCCCCCGGCCGCGCGGACCTTGGCGAGAAAGACCGGGAGCAGGATGAGGGCACCGGTCAGCAGCCGGAATGCGGTGAGCACCAGGGAGTCGGACGCGCTCAGCCGGATCATCACTCCGGAGGTCGAGCAGGCGAAGACACCGATGAAGAGGAGGAGGTAGCTGAGGAACATCCTGGACGGGCTCAGGAGGGGCGGAGTCGGCGAAGGAGCGCGGCCAGCTCGTCGCGTCCCTCGATCCGGAGCAGCCAGATCGCGGCCGCATAGACGCCGACCCCGGCCGGGATCAGGCAGAAGATGCCAATCGCGTCGCGCATCCGCTGCGACATCGCCACCCCCCCGAGAGCGTGCCAGCCCACACCGACGACCACGGCCATGAGGGCGGTCCCCGCCACCACCTTGGCCAGGCTCGGGATCAGGCGTGCAATGGCGATGTCGGGGAAACGCCGGGAAAGGGCCCGCGCCAGGAGGAGCGTCTGTGCGATTATGGCCGTCGTGCTCGCGATCGCGATGCCGACGACCCCCAGCCCGAAGCCGTACACCAGCGTGACGGTGACGGCGATGTTGATGAGAAAGTCGATCCCGGCGATCTTCACGGGGGTTGCCGTGTCCTTGATCGCATAGAAGGTCCGGACGGTGAGGCTGACCACCGAGAAGAAGGGCAGGCCGATCACCATGAGGGCGAGGAGCAGGCCCATGTCGTGGGCCTCGAGGTGGGTCACCCGCCCGTGCTCGAAGCAGAGGCGGACAATCGGCCGGCTCAGGAGGGCAAGTCCCGCGGCCGCGGGAATGTTGACGACCAGGATAAAGCGGATTCCCTTCCGGAAATCCTCGGCAAGGGCCGCATGGTTCCCCTGGACCGCGTGCCGGGCGACAAGCTGGTAGACCACCGTCGAGATCGCCACGGCGAAGACACCCTGGGGAACCTCGACCAGCCGGTTCACGCTGTAAAGGTAGGTGGCCGATTCGTTGTCCAGCGAGAAGGCGATCAGGCGGGAAACGGCGAAGTTGATCTGGTAGATCGCCAGCCCCAGAACCCCCGGTGTCATGAGGGCGCCGATCTCCCTCACCCGGGGGGTGAGCCCCAGGTCAAAACGGGGCCTCCAGCCGGCGCGGATCAGGACGGCGGCCGGGAAGGCCATCTGGACGAACCCGCCCGCCAGCCAGCCAGCGCAAAGCCAGTGGACCTGTGCCAGCGGCGCGTGGGCGAAGTGGAGCCCGGCGACCGCCAGCGCCCCGATGATCGCCAGGTTCAGCCAGATCGGCGAGAGGGCTGGCTCGGTGAAGTGGCCCATGACGTTCAGGGCGGCGCCGAACGCGGCGGCGAGGCTGATCATGGCCAGGTAGGGGAAGAGCAGGACGGCAAGGTCCGCGCCGATGTACCAGCGCTCGGGCTGCCCGTGAACCAGCCGGGACTGGCTGAAGACGGCCATGGCAACCACGGCGAGGATTCCGGTGATTACCGCGAGCCACGAGACCACCTTCGAGAGAAGGGCGAAGGCCCCTTCCTGGCCGTTGTGGTGGGTCTCCTCCTGCAGCGTGGGAACGAAGGCCGCGGTGAGCGATCCCTCCGCCAGGAGCCGCCGGAACAGGTTCGGGAATATGTTTGCCGTCGTGAAGGCGGACAGGAGCTCGCCGGCCCCGAAGAGGGCGAGCTGCAGCGAGTCGCGGAGAAGCCCCAGGAACCGCGACAGCACGGTCAGGGCCGAGATGACGCCGATATTCTTGAGGTGCTTCGACACGCTGTGGGTGCGGGGCGCCGCGCTCAGCCCTTGTCCTTGGCGGGGGCCTTGGCCGGGGCGGGCTTCGCGTCGGCCGCGGGGGCGGCCGGCTTGGAGTCCCCTGCGTCCGCGGGCGGCGCCGCCTTCTTGTAGTCGGTGATGTAAAACCCGGTGCCCTTGAAGATCAACCCGGCGCCGCCGCCAATCAAGCGCTTGAGCCCGAGCTTTTTGCACTTCGGACAGCGCCTGAGGAGCGGATCGCTCATCTGCTGGAACTGCTCGAACTTATGTCCGCACTTTGGACAGGCGTAGTCGTAGGTGGGCATGGGGCTAGGAAAGTCGCGAAAGGGGAAATAGAAAAGCGGAAACGTTTCGTCTTTCCTCTTTGCCGCTTCCGGCTTTGCTCCACCGGTGGACTTCCCTGCCGCGTTCAAGCCCTACTTGCGCCGCGTCGAGGCCGGCCTGGACCGGCTGCTGCCGGACGCCGCCACCCCGCCGGGCCGGCTGCACGCGGCGATGCGCTACTCGATCTCCGCTGGGGGCAAGCGTATCCGGCCGGTGCTGCTGCTCGCGGCCGCAAACCTGGGAAAGGGGAAGCCCGCGGGCGACCCGATCGCCGCCGCCGTCGCGGTTGAGTGCATCCACACCTACTCGCTGATCCACGACGACCTCCCCTGCATGGACGACGACGACTTGCGGCGGGGCAAGCCGACGGCCCACCGCGCGTTTGACGAGGCGACCGCCCTGCTGGCCGGCGACGCGCTGCTCACGCATGCGTTCGCCCTTTTGGCCACCCGGTATTCCCGGAAGCCGGCGCTGGCCACGGCGTTGGCGGCCGAGTTGGCGGAGGCTGCGGGCAGCCGGCGCCTGATCGGCGGCCAGATGGCCGACCTGCTCGCGGAAGGAGAAAAGGTCGCCTCAGCCGATGCGATCGACTTTATCCACCTGAACAAGACCGCGGCGATGATCGAGGCCTCGCTCGTCATGGGGGGCCTGTGCGGGGGCCTCGACCGGCGGGCGATTTCAACGCTGCGCGCGGCAGGCCGCAGCCTGGGATTGGCGTTCCAGGCGGTCGACGACATCCTCGATGTCACGGTGGATACAGCGCGACTGGGAAAAACAGCCGGGAAGGATGTGAAGGCCGGCAAGGCGACCTTTGTCAGCCTATACGGGCTGGAAAAAGCCCGGAAGCTGGCGGCCGGACACTCCGCGGCGGCGGTGCGGCGGTTTCGAAAACTACCCGGCGGGGCGCCGTTTCTCGTTGCTGTCGCGGAGGCGCTCGCGGGGCGAGGGAATTAACCGGAATGTTGTAGCCGGGGTCCCAGACCCCGGACGCCTGGGGTCCTATTTCTGAATTCCAATCCCCGGCCTCTGGGAGGCCGGTCCGGGGTCTGGGACCCCGGCTACATCGATCCTCGCCATATCGATCCGCGGGAAGCGCGGATGATCCACTCAAACCGCCCTCGCGCTGATGAAGGCCTTGATGGCCTCGGGATCGGCGGGGAGGCGGTGCTTGACGATCGGGCGGGACTTCAGGGCCTCGAGCGACGGGTCGGTCGGCACGATGCCGATCGCCTCCCGGATGGTGTCCGGGAACTTGGCGGGGCTCGCCGTCGCGAGCACCACGCTCACCCGGTCCGGGTTGAGGTCCTTGAACCCGCAGGCGGTGTGCGGATCGATCACGTAGCCGTAGTCCCGGTAAACGCGGCGGATGATCCCGGTGATCTCCGCATCCGAGCAGCGCGACGCGGTGAATTCGGGCCAGGCGGCCGGATCGGATCCCGTGCAGTAGTGGCGGAAGCGCTCGAAATTGGAGGCGGCCTGGATGTCCATGGAGGGCGCGAGGCTCGGCTGAAGGGCGCCGGCGCGATACTCACCGGTCGTGAAGAAGCGGTAGAGGATGTCATTCTGGTTGGTCGCGACCTTGAAACCGCGGATCGGAACGCCCATCCGGCGCAGCATCCAGCCCGCCAGGACGTTTCCAAAATTGCCGGTCGGCACCACAAACTCCAGGTTGTCCCGTTCCGCGGGGGAGAGCCGCAGCCAGGCGTGGAGATAATAGACGCATTGCGCGAGGAGCCGGGCCAGGTTGATCGAATTGACCGCCGAGAGCCGGAGCCCCGCGCTGAAGGACCGGTCGCCAAAGACCGCCTTCACGACCGCCTGCGCGTCGTCGAAGGTCCCGTCCACGGCCAGCGCGAACACGTTGCCGGCCCCGGTGCAGGCCATCTGGCGCTCCTGCAGGGGCGAGACCCGCCCGTCTGGATAGAGGATGAAGATGGCGGTTCCCGAGTGGCCCTTCAGCGCGTGGATCGCCGCCGCGCCGGTGTCGCCGGAGGTGGCCCCCAGGGCGTTGATCGATTCCCCCCGGACGCGGCACTGGCGCCCATAGAGGTTGCCCAGGAGCTGGAGGGCGAAGTCCTTGAAGGCGAGCGTGGGCCCGTGGAAGAGCTCGAGGGCGTAGATCCCCTTCCCGACTGGTCGCAGCGGCGCGATCCCCGGATGGGAGAAGCCCCGGTAGGAGGCCGCGACGATCCCCGCCAGTTCCGCGGGGGGGATGTCCGTTGCGAAGACCCGCATGAACTCCAGGCAGAGGTCCGGGTATGCCAGGCCGGCGAAGCGCGCGAGGTCGCCGGAAAAATCCGGCAGCGACTCGGGGAGGAAGAGTCCGCCGTCCGGGGCGAGCCCGACCGCAACGGCCTCGCTGAACGTGTGCGGCGCCGCCTTGCCCCGGGTGGAGATGAAGCGCATGGGCGGTCGCGGGAGGCGGCCCGCTCAGGCCTTGTCGAGTCCGAAGGCCGCGTGGATCACCCGGGCGCCCTCGTCGGCGCGGTCCAGCTCGATCACGACGGATATCTTGATCTCCGAGGTGCTGATCAGCTCGATATTGATGCCCGCGTCGGCCAGCGCCTGGAAGACCGAGGCGGCGACGCCGCTGTGGGTCTTCATTCCCACGCCGACGACCGACAGCTTCGCGATCCGCCCCTGGACGGCGACCTGCCCGCCGCCGTTCGCGGCGAGGACGGGCTCGAGGGCCTGGACGGCGCGCTCGGTGTCGCCCTGCGGGACGGTGAACGCGAGGTTCGCCACGCCCTGGCGGCCGGCGTTCTGGACGATCATGTCGACGATGATGTTCGCGTCGGCGAGGGAGCGGAAGACCCTGGCGGCGGACCCGGGCCGGTCGGGGATCCCGCTGACGACGATCTTTGACTGGTCCTTGTCCACGGCGACACCGCGGACGACGACCTTTTCCATGTAGGCAACTTCTTCTTTCACGATGGTTCCTGGGTTCTGGTTGAAGGAGGATCGGACTTCAAAGACAACGCCGTACTTCTTCGCGAGCTCGACGGAGCGCGACTGCATGACCTTTGAGCCGGCGGAGGCCAGCTCGAGCATCTCGTCGTACGAGAGCTCGAGGAGCTTGCGGGCGTCCTTCACGACGCGGGGATCGGCGGTGTAGACCCCGTCCACGTCCGTGAAGATCTGGCAGCTGGTGGCGTTCAGGGCGGCCGCCATCGCGATCGCGGTGAGGTCGGAGGCGCCCCGGCCCAGCGTGGTCACCTCGCCCTCCTCGTTGATGCCCTGGAAACCGGCGATGATGATCACCCGGCCGGCCTTCAGGTCCTTCTCGATCGGCTTGACGTTGATGCTCCGGATCCGGGCCTTGGTGTGGAACTGGTCGGTGAAGATGCCCGCCTGGGGCCCCGTGTAGCTGATCGCGTCCACGCCGAGGCCCTGGAGGGCCATCGCGGTCAACGCGCAGGTCTCCTGCTCGCCGATCGCCAGGAGCTGGTCGAGCTCCCTGCCGTTCGGGTTGGCGCTCACGCTCCGGGCGCGGGCTATCAGCTCGTTGGTGACCCCGGCGCGGGCCGAGACGACGACCACGAGCTCGTGGCCGAGCGCCCGGGTCTCCTTGATCCGCTCGGCGACCCGCCGGATGCGGTCGGTGTCGCCAACGGAGGTTCCGCCGTATTTCTGGACGATTCGGGACATTTCGGATCTCGGTGGGGGTTTGTTCAGTCGGTGAAGTCCCCGATCCGCAGGAGGAGCGGGTGCTCGAGGACGCTGGCGAGCCGGTCGAGCGCCCCGAGGGCGGCGCGCATCGAGTGCTCGTTGCTCTCGTGGGTGGTGAGGACCAGGGAGGCCGCGCCGCGGCGCGCGGCCGGGTTTTGGATCACGCTGGCGATGCTGACCCGCTGCCGCGCCAGGATCGAGGCGACGCGGGCGAGGACGCCGGGCTGGTCGCGCACGGTCAGGCGGACATAGTAGCGGCTCCGGACGTTGCGCGCCGGCGCATGGCGGCAGCGCTCGCCCGGCGCGAG
>CAITEC010000036.1 GCA_903891325.1 uncultured Opitutaceae bacterium | reverse complement strand
GACCCCGGCTACAATTCGGAATCGCCTAAACCCATGCCAGCAGGAACCGGTCACGGCCGGTCAGGTCCTTCAGCGACTCGCTCCGCTTGAAGCCGCTTTCCGCCGCAAGCTTTAGCAGCGCGGCGTGGTGGCCGATTCCCGTTTCCAGGGCAACCAGGCCCCCGGGTGCGAGAAAATCGGGGGCTGCGCGGATGATCGCGGCCAGGGCCGCCATCCCGCCCTCCCCGGCCGTCAGCGCAAGCGCGGGTTCGTGGGCTCGCACCTCGGGCTCGGACTCCGCGGTTTCCTCAGACGTGAGGTAGGGCGGGTTGGCGACGACCAGGTCGAAGCGGGCAGCGGGCTCGACCTGGGCGAACCAGTCCGAGCAGATAAAATTCACACGGTCGCCGTGCCCGGCTGCCGCCGCGTTTTCGCGCGCCAGGGCCAGTGCCTCCTCGCTGAGGTCTACCGCCGTGAACGCCGCCGAGGTCCACGCCGCGGCCAGCGCCAGCGCAATGGCGCCGCCGCCGGTTCCCAGGTCCAAAACGCGAGCCGGCACCGGATCGGCGCAGCGTTCGATGAGTATCTCAACCAGCCGCTCCGTCTCCGGGCGAGGGATCAGCGCCCGGCGGTCCACCTTCAGCTTCAGCCCGTGGAAATCGACCTCGCCGACGATGTGCTGCAGGGGTTCCCGCTGCCCGCGCCGCTTGGCCATCTGCCGGATCCGGTCCAGCTCCTCGTCCGAGAGCGTGCGCTCGAACTGGAGGTAGAGCTGCATCCGCTTCAGCTTGAGCGCGCTGCCCACCAGGTGCTCGGCGTTGAGCCGCCCGTTCTGGATGCCCTTCGCATCGAAGAAATCCCCCGTCTTCTTGATAACCTCCAGAAGAGTCATATCGAAATCAATTGGGACGGCAGAAGTGCGTGAGATTGATGGTTGGGAGAAATCCTCCGAAGGAGGCACTCAACTGATGACTTACTAATTTCCACTTACTAATTTCCACTTTCGGCTTACTCTTCCTCCTTAACAGTCCGCACGTAGGGCTGGCCTGTCAGGGCGGCAAGCTTCTCCTCATAGTCGGCCTTCTGCAGGCCCTCGACGATCGCATCGAGGTCGCCCTCCATCACCTGGGGAAGGTTGTAAAGCGTCAGGCCGATCCGGTGGTCGGTCACGCGGTTTTGGGGGAAACTGTAGGTGCGGATCCGCTCGCTGCGGTCGCCGGAACCGATCTGGCCCTTTCGCTGGGCCGCGTAGCGGGCACGCTCCTCGTCCTCCTTCAGCTTGAGCAGCCGGGAACGAAGGACGGTCATCGCTCGGGCCTTGTTCTTGATCTGCGAGCGCTCGTCGGCGCAGGAGACGATGAGCCCCGTGGGCTTGTGGAGGATCTGGACCGCCGAGTCGGTCGTGTTCACGCCCTGCCCGCCCGGGCCGCTCGCCCGGCTCACCGTGATCTCGAGGTCGGCCGGGTCGACATGGACGTCAACCTCCTCCGCCTCCGGCAGGACGGCAACCGTGACCGTGGAGGTGTGGACCCGGCCGTTCGCCTCCGTGACCGGGATCCGCTGCACGCGGTGGACGCCGCTCTCAAACTTGAGCTGCCGGTAGACCTCCGTCCCTGTGATCAGCGAGATGACTTCCTTGAAGCCGCCGCGCTCGGAGACGCTGCTGCTCATCGGCTGGACCTTCCAGCCCCGCGCGTCGGCGTACTTCTGGTAGGCGCGCGCCAGTTCCGCGGCGAAAAGGGCGGCCTCCTCTCCCCCGGTGCCGGCGCGAATCTCCATGACCGTATTGCGGGAGTCGGTCGGCTCCGGCGGGATCATGCAGAGGAGCACCGACTGCCTGAGCGCGGCCTCCCGGCGCTCAAGGTCGCCGAGCTCGGCCTCGGCCATCTCGCGCATCGCCGGGTCTCCGGCCGCGTCCCGGGCCATGGCCGCGGCCTGCCGGATCTCAAGGGCCACGCGCTCGTGGGCCTCGTGGTCGGCGACGAGCCTCTGGAGCTTCTGGTGCTCGCGGACAACCTCGGCCGCCGCGCGCTGGTTGCCGTAGAACGACGGCTCCGAAATCCGCGCGTCGAGCTCCTCGAGGCGTCGCCTGAAGGGTGTTATTTCGGGAAGTTCGTCCAAAGTCCGTCGACACTAGCAACGTCCCCGCGAGCTTGAACAGGAAGATCGACGGCCCGAAAAGAGACTGGAGATTCCGGCCGGCCCCGCCCATGCTGCGCCACAGAATGCCCGCCCCCCTGTTCACCCAGCGAATCATCGCCTGCATCTGGGACTTCGACAAGACGCTGATCCCCGACTACATGCAGTCGCCGCTTTTCCGGAAATACGGCGTGAACGAGCCCGTGTTCTGGGCGGAGACCAACGCCCTGGTCGAGCAGTACCGCAAGCGCGGATACCGGCTCTCCGGGGAGCTCGGCTACCTCAATCACCTTCTCACCTACGTGCTCGCCGGGCCGATGGCCGGGCTCAACAACAAGGCGCTCTTCGCCTCCGGCGCCGACATCCGGTTCTATCCCGGGCTGCCGGAATTCTTCAACCACTCCCGGGCGTGGGTTGCGGAGAAGCCCGACTACCGCAAGCACGAGATCCAGCTCGAGCACTACATTGTCAGCACCGGCCTGGCCGAAATGATCCGCGGCAGCGCGATCGCCCCCCACGTCGACGGGGTCTGGGGCTGCGAATTCATCGAGAACCCCCTCCAGCCCGGGTTCCTCCTCCAGAAGGAGCTGGCGATATCCGCGGAGGCCGAGATCGCGCAGATCGGCATGATGATCGACAACACGACAAAGACCCGCGCCCTTTTCGAGATCAACAAGGGCACAAACAAGAACGCGGCGATCGATGTGAATGCGACCGTGAAGCCGGAGGACCGGCGCGTCCCCTTCCAGAACATGATCTACATCGCGGACGGCCCGAGCGACGTGCCCAGCTTCGCGGTCGTCAAGGGCAACGGCGGCAAGGCCTACGCGGTTTACAACGCCGATCGCGCCGACGAATTTGCCCAGAACGACCTGCTGAGGCAGTCCGGGCGGATCGACCACTACGGGCCGGCCGACTACTCGCCAGCCAGCAACACCTCCAATTGGCTCAAGCTGCAGATCCAGTCGATTGCCGACCGGATCGTGGCCGACCGGGAGTTGGCCGTCGCCCAGCGCTCGACCCGGCCGCCCCGCCACCTGAATACCGAGCCGGGCGTCGCCGCCGCCGCCCCTCCCCCGCCCAAGCAGGCGTCGTTCCTGGACTAGCGGCAGGGGGGGAGCGTTCGACTCGGGAGGGCTACTGCACCTCGTAGACCTCGACCACGGCGATGCCGATCGTGCTGTTCAGGCCTGTGACCTGCGCAGTGTAGCCTCCCGGGGGAAGCGTCACCAGCAGGAGCGAATCCGCGGAGGACGGAACGAGGGGGTAGGCGCCGACGGTTGCCTGGGCCGCCGTCAGGATCGGGTCTCCGCCCCAGGCCGTGTTCGCGTAGATCTGCGTGGGACCGTGGAACAGGGTCAGGACCGGCTGCGCCAGGATCCCCGTCAACCCAAAGGTCGAATTGAGCCCGGGGCCCACCGCGCGGATGAGCACCGTCTCGTCCGTGCCGCCGGCGATCGAGAAGCCGCCGATCAGGATGTTCTGCCCGGTCTCGACCAGGTCGCGGGCCGAGAGATTGTTCAGCCGGACGCCCGGGGCTCCGGAGTCCGCGTCGTAGATCTCGACCACGCCGGTCCCCGTCCCGCCGCCGACCCCGGAAACCTGAACCGTGTAGCCGCCGGTGTTCGGCAGGTTGACCAGTATCGCCGCGTCGGTGGACGCGGGCGGCAGGGAATAGGCGCCCAGCGTGGCCATCGCCGTCGTGACCGTCGCGAGAACCGGCGCGCCCGGGTAGTCAGGAGTGCCCCAGTCATCGTTTTGCACGGGGCTGCCCCCGATCTGAACGGGGCTGTTGCCCGAGAACAGCTCCGCATAGGGATTAACCACGTACCCGCTGAGCCCGAACGTCGTGTTGAGCCCCGGGCCGATCCCGCGCACGAGGATCTCCTTGCCCCCCGTGCCGACGATATTGAAGCCGCCGATCAGGATCCCCGCCCCCGCCCCCACGTAGCCGAGCGCGGAGACGTTGTTGAGGTACCCAGGGTTGGACGAGGTGACGATGCTGAGTGTGGCCGATGTGGTGGCCGTGCCGCCGATATTGGTCGCTGTGCACGTGTAGGTTCCCGCGCTGCCCGAGGTCGTTCCGGTCACCATCAGGATGGGATCGTTCGTGACGGATGCGCCGGGGATCGTCGGACTTCCGTTGAAGGTCCACTGGTAGGTGGGCGCGGGGCTCCCGGTCGCGATCGCATTGAAGACGACCGTCCGGCCGCTCGCCACCGTGGTCGTGGCCGGGCTTGCCGTGAGCGTGAAGGTGGGCGCCACCGGCGCCGCGTTCACCGTCAGCGTGGCACCGGCGCTGGTGAGGTTCCCAATTGAATTGGTGGCCACGCAGGTGTAGGTGCCGGCGTTGGCGGAGGTGGCCGAGGCTATCGTGTACGACGCTGAGGTGGCACCGGAAATCACGTTTGCATTGAATTTCCACTGGTAGGTCGGCGTCGGGCTCCCCGCCGCGACAACCGTGAACGTCACGCTGGAGCCGGTGGTCACGGTCTGGCTCGAGGGCTGCGTCGTGAAGGACGGAGCCGCACTGGTGTTGGCCACGACGTTCACGGTATAGGAGAAGGTGTTTGAGGCCAGGCCGCTCAGGGCTCCCCCATCGCCGGAGCCGTACTCGTAGGCCCGCAGCGTGATCGTGTAGTTGCCCGGCGTGGTCGGAGTCCCCTGCAGGACCGGGGTCGTCGTTGAAATTCCCCCGGACGTATTCCCGTAGCCGTCGTCCGTCCCGGGTGTCGTGGCATCGAGCGTGCCCGGGGCGGACAGCGCGGCGCCGCCCTCCGCCGCCATGAAGCTCAAGCCGGGGGGCAGCGAGCCGCCAATCGCCCAGGAACCGATGTTGATCGTGTTGGTGACCGTGAACGCAATCGACGTGATCGGCGTGCCCGCCGTGGCGCTGACCGGGCTGTTCTGCGAGGCCGAGAGCGTCGTGGCCCCGGCGAGGGAGTCGATGGCGCCCAGGGCCCCAATCGCAGCGACCGCCGACTTCAGGATCGCGCCGAGCGGGGAGGAGGCCACGTACTCGTCGGCGATTGCAGCGATGCGAACGACGGGCGTGCGTTGCAGGAGGGCGATCAGGGTCGCCGCTGGGATGTTAAACCGGGAAAACCGGTGGTGGAATCGTGCGAGCGTTTTCATGGTGATTGTGACGGTTCAATTGCATCCGCAGCCGGCGCCCCCGACGCCGCGACCGCCGTTGGCGGTCTCGCGGGAAAAATAGACGTGATCGGCCATCGCCGCACCGAGCGGGTCCCGGTTCGGGTTCATGGAAACATCGGCGAGGGCCGCCCTCTGCCACGGCTTCACGCGCACGGCGACCGCGCCGGCGCATCCGCCCAGGAGCGCGACCAGCAGGCCGCAGGCGAGGACGGCGGGAATTCGGCGGGTAGCGGAGGTCGTCATCGCGCGGGTTCCTCCAGCAGCCCCTCCACCTCGCGGCGTATCTCCCCGGCGGTCTCCGCGCCCCGGAAGCCGGCGTGCATGAAGCGCACCTTTCCGGACCGGTCCAGGAGGAAGCTCGTCGGCATCGCCGGCACCCCGACCGCCTCCACGAGACCCTGCCCCGGGTCCATGACGGTCGTAAAGGTCGGCTTCATCCGCGCGACGAAGGCCGCGTAGGCCGCCGGGTCCTCGTCGACGCTCACCGCCACAATGGCCAGCCCGCGGGAGCCGAAATCGGCCTGGAGCCGGTCGTAGGAGAAAAAGGACGATTTGCACGGCGCGCACCAGGAGGCCCAGAAGTCGACGAGCAGGACCCTTGCAGCCGGGCGACCCGCGCCGGCCGGAAGCTGGGGAAACGGGTCGCCGGGCCTTACCTCCGCCCTCGCGGACGGCGACAAGGCCAAGGCCAGTGCCAGGGCTGCCAGGGCTCCGAATCGAGGGGATTGGATGGGGTGCGCCATGGCTACCAGATGATCTTGGCGCCGGCGGTCGTGATGCCGGCGCGGGGATAGGCGCTTTCCGGGGTGACACCGTCGCGTCCCCGCATGTGGTAGTCCTGGTAGGCGACCTCGAACTGGACGTGATCGCCCGCCACCCAGGTCGCCTTCAGCCCAAGTGCCAGGCTGTCCATCTCGGAGAGGCGATAGTCCGAGGAATAATAGGGCGCGACGCCGTGGGGGATCCTGACCGGCTTGATCGCCGTCTGGTCGAGGTCGTAGAAATAAAAGTCGGCCGCGCCCTGCCGGTAGGCGCGAACGGAAGGCTCCAGGCGGAAACGGGTGCCCAGGTGCTGGATCCACGCCACCTCGAGCGTATGCGCGGTCACCCCAAAGGTGTCCTGGTAATAGCGGTAGCCCGCCTCCATGGCGCCGTGCGCTCCCGGAAACGCCCGGTTGACCGAGACAAAACCCGTTTCCTTCTTCCGCTCGGCCGGGCGGTTCTCCGCAAAGGCCTCCGCGAGGGAGACCCCGGGAATAATCTGCACGGTCTTCTCAACCAACTTGTGCTGGTCGTTCAGGAACCCCTTGCTCTGGTCCCACGACAGGTCGACGGTGACAAACGTGAGCGGGTTGATCAGCTGGGTGACCCCCGCAATTGCGCTCGCCGAGTGCTTCGGAAGATTGCCCGGCTCGAAGTAGGCCTCGACCCGGTCCGAGGTTCCCGCCACCCCGAGGAGGAGCGTCGTATTCTTCTGGTTGAAGTCGGTCTGGGTATTGACCGACCAGCCGTTGGAGACGTAGTCGCTCTCGCGGCTGTCCGCAAAGCCCGCGTCCACGCCGACCCTGCCAAACTGGCGGGAGAGGTCGCCGGCCCATGCCTTGCGCCGGTCGACCATGTGGGTGAGCGGAACCTGGTCGCTTCCGGCCGGGGCCGGTGCACCCGTCGGCGTTGCGCCCGTGATCGCATCGATCGTGCCGGTCAGGTGGAGGTGCATGTCCTGCCCGAGGTCCTGGTCCGCCGCCGAACTCTGGGTCTGCACCGTGATCCGGCCGTCGGCCTCGCGGTAATTTTCAAACTTGTAGGCGAGCGAGTCCTCGGCCCGCGCCGGTATCCGAAAAAGCAAAAGCGCCACCAGGGCCGCCAGTGCGGCCGGGCTCTTGGGATGGGTCGGAACTCGGGTCATCAGTGCATCGCATTCATGCGTTGCACAAGGTTGGCCCTCCGGGCCGCCGGAGAAAGAAGCTTACCGTAACAGCCCTGTTACAGGTCAGAACCTCGCGGTGAACTGGACCGCCAGGATGCCGCTGCGGTTTCGCAGGGTCGAATCCTGGTCCTGGATGCTGTACTGCAGCTTGAGTTGCGTGTGCGGGGTGAAGCGGAAACCGGGCCCCGCGTCGATGCGCCAGATGTCGCTCCCCCACCTTCCCGAGCCTCCCGCCGCAAGAAGGACGGTCGAGAATCGCTGCTGGTTCCAGCGCAGCGCGCCGAAAAGCTGGGGGGTGAATTTGAACTTCCCCTCGACATAGTAGCCGAGGGTGTCGGCGTCCCCCACCCGCGGGATCGCAAAGCGCGCCGCATAGACCTCGCTCCAGAGCTGGAGGTGGTGCCAGGCGAAGCTCGCATCCTGGCCGAAGAGGGTTTCCCGGTAGGCGCCCAGCCGCGATCCCGGCGCAACCGAGGGCTGGGCCGCCGGCTGGAGGTAGGCGCCGGTGCTGGCGGAGAACCCGAGGTTCCAGCGGCCGTCGGGCATGAAGCCGACCCGGCCGCTGAAGGTCGGATTGCTCCACTGGGTTTCGGCCACGCTCCAGGTTTCCGGCCGCGAGGACAGCGACGTGTTCTTGATCTCCGCGGCGTACGCGAACTTCCCGACCACTCCCGAGGCGGACGCGCCCGTGCCGTAGCTCGGGCCCCAGATGATCGGGACGCCCCGGGTCTTGTTCGGGAAGGCCGCCGACGGCCTCGGCCCCACGTTGGCCCAAAGGAGAAGCGTGCCGCACGAATGGACGGCCTCGATGTCCCAGATCCCCGTGAGGTTCTCGTAGAGGAGCGGGGCGGTGACCAGCGGATTGTCCCACGAGTCGTGGCGCAGCGTCCAATTTCCGACGACCGTTGCGAACTGGCCAATCTGCAGGTTGAAGCGCCCGTCGTCCCAGGGCGTGAGGCGAAGGGCGTACTCGTCGAGGCGGAATTCCGCGCCCGAATTGGCCGGGTCGAATCGCCGGTCCGCCCGCGCCTGAGCGAACACGTAAACGTGCGCCCCGGCCTGCGCGTCCAGAAAAAGGCTCAGCCGGGGGTTGAAGAGGCTGTCCCCGCCCGAAAGATAGAGGCTGGGAGCGGGCTGCTGGAAGCGGTAGCCCTCCACGTCCACCGAGCCGCTGAGCCGCGCCCGGAGGTTGTCCTGCCACGCGCTGACCGACAGGGCGTCGTCAACCGTGTCGATGAAGTCGTCGGCGCCGCGCAGGGTCGCTGCGAGGAGTGCCAGCAGGACGGCGGCGGCGCGGATTGCCTTCATCGCGATCAGCGCGCCACCCCGGCTGGGTCGGAGCGGAAGCGCAGCTCGAATTCCGTCCAGTCGCCCCCCGAGCGGGCGAGGCGCAGCTCGCCCCGGTGGAGCCGGGCGAGTTCGCGGGCGAGGTTCAGCCCGAGCCCGTATCCGGGTATGTTCTCGCCGACGGCGCCGCGGTGAAAGCGCTCGAAGATGTGCTCCTGCGAGGAGGTCGGAATCGGGCTCCCCGTGTTTCCGACGGAGAGCACCGTCCACCCGCCGTCCGCGGCGGCCGCGATGCGGATCCGGCCGCCGGGCCGGTTGTACTTCAGCGCGTTCTCCAGCAGGTTCTCCAGGATGATCCTCGTGTAGCGTTCCTCGCCCTCGACTGAAACGACCGGGGGCAGGTCCGACTCGACGGCAACCCCGGCCGCATCCGGCCGCGCGCTCAGGTCGTCCAGCCAGGCCTCGACCAGCGGCGTGAGGTTCACGGGGCCAAATTCGATCTGCAGCCGCCCGGCGTCCATCCGGGAGAGCAGAAGCAGGTCCTCGATGATGCAGGTGAGGCGGAAGGTCTGGTGCATGAGCGCCGAGACCTCCTCCCTCGCCTCGGCCGAAAGGGCCTCGCGGGCGAGCAGTTCCTCGAGGCCGGCGCGAAGGACCGCCAGCGGGGTCTTGAGCTGGTGCGAGGCGTCGGCGGAAAACCGCGCCGACTTCTGCAACTCCTGGCTGGTGAGCTCGAGCGACGCCTCCGCGCGGCGCCTCCGCGCCCGGTCATCCTCGGAGTCCACCGCCAGCTTTTCGACGGGCTCGGATAGCCGGACGGCGATGATCCGGCTCGCGCCGAAGGCCGCCAGGAGCAGGAGAGCACCCGCCCCGGCAAACTGCCAGGCGAGCTGGATCCGCCGTGCCGTCAGACCGGCGAGCGGATAGAGGCTCACCTCGTAGGCGGCCGGGTAGAGCGATCCGGGGTTCAGCCTTTTCCAGAACAGCAGGTGGGGCGTCCCGGCGACCCGCGTCTCGAAACCGCCCTCCCCGGCCTCGGGCGCGCCAACGGCCCGGGCCACGGCTTCCGCCAGGGCGGCCGGGGGAGGCGTTCCCAGGGACGGGAGGAAGAGCCGGCCACCCGTCCAGATCCCGCTCCGGATCGCGGCCGCGCGTCCTCCCCCGGGCTCGACCGGCTTCAGCCCAAGCACAATCGCGGCGATCGCCTCGTTTGCCTCCGTCGAGACGATCGGCATGGCGATGACCTCGTCCACCGTCTCCGCGCCCGACCTGAGGCGCCTCCAGAGATAACCGGTCTGGGGTTCGTCGGGCACGGCCCGCAGGGCCAGCCGCGCCTCGTCGGCCGGGCCCAGTTCCCCGACGTTCTTCGCCTCCACGGGCGGGATCACCGCCCCCTTGCCGTCGAGGAAGCGGTAGAACCGCGCGTTCAGTCCATAGGCCGCCGATTCCTGGGCCGAACCGGGGCGGCGCTCCATGACATCGGCCAGCTCGTCGGCGGCGCTCGGATAGAGGAGGTCCAGCGCGTTGTCCTCCAGCGCGGCCACCAGGCGCGGCCTGCGGGCGAGCGATCGACCGCGCTCGGCGAGCAGCGCGTCCCTCTCCTCGTGGACCGCGTGCAGCGAGGCCAGCTCGTCCTGGAATTCGCGCTGGAACTCCCGCGCGGCGTCCTGCGCGGCGCTGCGCTGTGCAAACCAAAGGCCGGCTCCCGTCACCGCCGTCACAACCAGCATCATGGCGACCAGGAGCCGGGCGCGAAACCGCGCAAACCCCGGGGGCATCGGCTCCGGCGGCAGGCTCACGGGAAGTCCGCTTCCAGCGTGGAGTTGCCGATCAGCTCCACGGGGCGCTCAAGCGTCGTCCGGCTGTCCAGCCACGCCTTGAGCACGTATTTTCCCGCGGGCAGCCCGCTCAGCAGGTAGCGGCCGTCGGTGTCGGTCATCACGAAGTAGGGCGTGTCGAGCACCAGAATGAGGGCGCGCATGTGCTCGTGGATCTCGCAGTGCAGCGTAACCAGTCCGGGCACGTCGAAGACCTCCGAGGGGATGGGCCGCTCGTCGGAAAGGTAGCGCCCCAGGTCGAATCGCTTCGCCGGCGAATAGGAGAAGATGTTGTGGTAGGTGTCGTCGAAATTCGGGAACTCCACCCGCGTTCCGACCTGGACGGGGAGCAGCATCGGGAAGAAGGCCAGGTCCTTCTGCGCCATCTGCCTGACCGGCAGGCTGGCCGGCCGCGGGAACACCCCGGCGAGGTAAACGACGGCGGTCGGCGGATAGGTCGAGAGGATCCCTCCCTCCGTCACGATGCCGTAGCGCTTGTTCATCACGGGGGCGGCCCGGGGCTTGGGGAGCGCCACCCGGCCCTCCACGATCGTCTGGGCGCCGCAGGCCGCGGCCAGCAGGGCGAAAAGCAGCAGGGCGGCGGACGGGCGCAGGGGATTCATGAGGGGGGGCGGATCGTGTAGCCGACCGTCCGCAGGGTCTGGATAAGCGGAACGGCGAAGCCGGAGTCCACCTTCTTCCGCAGGCGGGTGACGAAAATCTCGACGGTCCGCGTCCCGTAAAGGTGGTCGCGCCGCCAGATCAGCTCGCAGAGCTCCGTCCGGGAAAAAAACCTCCCCGGCTCCTGCATCAGCACCTGGAGAAGGTCGAATTCCCGGGGCGAAAGCTCGATCACCCGGTCGCCCCGGGTCACCCGGCGGCGGTGGACATCCAGGTGCAGGTCGCCCACCGCGAGCAGGTCGACCGCAGTCGGCGTCGCCCCGCGCCGCCCAAGCGCCTCGATCCGCGCGACGAGCTCGTCCATCGAGAATGGCTTTGCCAGGTAGTCGTCCGCGCCGGCCTTCAGCCCCTTCACCCGGTCCTCCACCGCGCCGCGCGCGGTGAGGATAAGCACCCGGGCCGGGCAGCCGGCCTGCTTGAGGCGCGCGAGCACCGAGAGGCCGTCAAGCCCCGGAAGATTCAGGTCGAGGACGATGAGGTCCGGCGGCTCCGCCGCAGCGCAGCGCAGGGCTTCCGCGCCGTCGTGCTGCTGGCCGGCGATGTGGCCGTGGCGGGTGAGCGCGCGCGCGATATGGCGCGCCAGCTCGCGCTCGTCTTCGACCACAAGGATTCGCATGGCGCGAGCGTATTAGCCCCGGCCCTCGCCGGCCCGCAAGCTAAACGTAAGCCTCGATCAGCCGGGTGACCAGCGCGGTCCACCCGGTCTGGTGGCTGGCGCCCAGGCCCGCGCCGGTGTCCCCGTGGAAGTACTCGTGGAAGAGCACCAGGTCCTTCCAGTGCGGGTCGTTCACGAAGCGGGCCTCCATCCCCAGCGACGGCCGACGGCCGCCGCCGTTGGGCAGGAAAAGCGAGGTGAGGCGGCGCGACAGCTCGCGGGCAATCTGCTGGAGGTTCATCCGAATTCCGCTTCCGGTCGGGAACTCCATCGTGAAGTCGTCGCCGTAGAAGTGGTGGTAGCGCTCGAGGGCCTCGATCAGGAGGTAGTTGACCGGAAACCAGACCGGGCCCCGCCAGTTCGAGTTCCCGCCGAAGAGAGGCGTCTGCGACTCCCCCGGCTCGTAACTCACCCGCTGCTGCCCGCCGTCGACGTCCAGGACGAAGGGATGGTCCCGGTAGGCGGCCGACAGCGAACGGATCCCGTGCGGGGACAGGAATTCGTTCTCGTCAAAGACATACCGGAGCACGCGCTCAAGCCTCGCGCGGGAGGGGATCGCCAGCAGCCGCCGGCCGGTCTCCTGCCCGTCCCCGGCCATGTAGGAGATCTGGGCGGCCAGGTCGCCGCGGTGCTTCAGGAACCAGCGCGTGCGCTTCGCGAAGCCGGGCAGCTTGCGCAGCGTCTCCTCCTCGATGAACTCCACCGCGAAGAGCGGGATGATCCCCACGATCGAGCGGATCCGCAGGGGCCGGCTCTCGCCGCCGCACAGGAGCTGGTCGTAGTAGAAGCCGTCCTCCTCGTGCCAGAGCCCGGTGCCCCCGAGGGTGTTCATCGCGTCGGCGATCGCCACGAAGTGCTCGAAGAACTTGGAGGCGATGTCCTCGTAGATCGGGTCGGTCTCCGCGAGCTCAAGGGCCATGGACAGCATGGTCCCGCAGTAGAAGGCCATCCATGCCGTCCCGTCGGCCTGCTCAAGCGATCCGCCCCCGGGAAGGGGCTTGGAGCGATCGAAGACCCCGACATTGTCCAGGCCCAGGAAGCCCCCGCTGAACAGGTGGCGCCCGCCCGGGTCCTTCCGGTTCACCCACCAGGTGAAATTGAGGAGCAGCTTCTGGAAAACCCGCGCGAGGAAATCGCGGTCGCGGGCCCCGCGGGCCCCGGTCATCTTGTAGACGCGCCAGGACGCCCAGGCGTGCACCGGCGGGTTCACGTCCGAGAAATTCCACTCGTAGGCGGGGATCTCGCCATTGGGGTGCATGTACCACTCCCGCAGGAGCAGGTTGAGCTGGCCCTTCGTGAACTCCGGGTCCAGGCGCGCGAAGGGGATCATGTGGAAGGCCAGGTCCCAGGCGGCGAACCAGGGATACTCCCACTTGTCCGGCATGGAGAGCACGTCGCGGGCGAAGAAATGCGGCCAGTCGCGGTTCCGGGCCGTGGCCGCCCGCCCGGCCGGCGGGGGCGGCTGCTCCGGGTCGCCCTCCAGCCAGTCCTCGACCACGTAGTGGTAAAACTGCTTTGACCAGAGGAGCCCCGCGTATGCCTGGCGCGCAACCAGCAGCGCCTGCCCGCAATCCACGGACGCGCCGAGCCCACGCCCGTCCGCCAGGCCCCGGTAGAAGACGTCGGCCTCCGCCGCGCGCTTCCGGAGGACGGCCGAAAACGCGCTCCCGAAGCAAGCCGCCGGCTTCTCATCCTCGGCGTAAAGCCGCAGGCGAATCACCCGCTCCTCCCCCGGCGCCAGCTCGAGGGCGTGGTGGGCCGCGCACTTCGTCCCCGTCCGCCGCGGATTCACGGCGCCGGCCCGCCCGTTGACCACCGCCTCGTGGAAGGCGTCCTTGAAATACCCCGGGACGGCCGGCGCGCCAAAGAGCCGGGCCGCGTTGGTCTCGTTTTCGGTGAACAGGAGGGGGGCGGCCGCTCCGCCGGGCGCCTCGACCTCCAGGAAGAAGCGCCCGAGCGAGACATGGTCGCACTGCACGCGGGTGTCCGAGAGCGCCGCCATCCGGGGCTTGACCTCGCAGCCCTCGTGGCGGCAGCCCCACGACCACGAGTTCCGGTACCAGAGGGTCGGCAGGACGTGAAGAGGGGCCGGATCCGGCCCGCGGTTTGCGACCGTGACCTCGATGCACAGGTCGTTCGGGCCGGCCTTCGCGTAGTCGACCCGAACGTCGAAATACCTGCCCTCGTCGAAGACGCCCGTGTCGAGGATCTCAAACTCCGGCTCGTTCCGGCCGCGCCGCCGGTTCTCCTCGCGCAGGCGCTCGTAGGGAAAGGCCGCCTGCGGGTACTTGTAGAGGGCCCGCTGCCAGGAATGGGTCGGCGTCCCGTCCACGTAGAAATAGCATTCCTTCACGTCCTCGCCGTGGTTTCCCTCGAAACCGTTCAGCCCGTAGAGCCTTTCCTTCAGGAAGGGATCGCGACCGTTCCAGAGCGCGAGCGCAAAGCAGAGCCGGCACTCGCGGTCCGTGAACCCGAGCAGCCCGTCCTCACCCCAGCGGTACGCGCGCGAGCGGGACTGGTCGTGCGTGAGGTAGTTCCAGCTCTCGCCGTCGGCCGAATAGTCCTCGCGGACGGTGCCCCACTGGCGTTCCGGAAGGTAGGGCCCCCAGCGCTTCCAGTTGCTGACGCGCCGCGCGTCCTCCGCCAGCCGCGCCGCCTCCGGGTTCCGGGATGCTGGACTCGCCTTGGCCACGCTATTTCTTTTCAAGAAGTTCCAACTTGGCGCGAGCCTGCGCGAAGTCGGGGCGCGATTGCAACGCCTGTCTGAACTGGGTGGCTGCGTCATCCCGCCGGCCGGCCGCCAGGAGCACCAGTCCGCGGTTGAACAGCGCCTCGGCGTAGCCCGGCCGGATCCGGAGGGCCAGGCTGAAGGTGTCAAAGGCCTCCTGCAGCCGGCCGGCCATCATCTGGACGTTGCCGATATTGTTCACCGCCTCGACAAAGTCCGGCTTCAGCCGCAGCGCCGTCCTGTACTCTCCCATGGCGATGTCGGCGCGTCCCGTGCGAACATAGACGTTCCCAAGGTTGTTGTGCGCCTCCGGTTCGTTGGGGCTGATCTCCAGGGCCTTCCTGATGTAGCCCTCCGCCTCGGCATAACGGCCCATCAGGCAGTAGGTGTTTCCCATGTTGTTGTAGGCGGCGGCCATGTCCGGGCTGTATCGGATCGCCAGGGAAAGCTGCTCCATCGAGCCCCGCAGGTCGCCCTCCTGGGACAGGAGGTTCCCCAGCCCGTTGCGGGCCTGGGGGTAGTCCGGCTTCAGCCCCAGGGCCCTGTGATAGAGGACGGCGGCCTCCGCGAGCCGGCCCGTTTTCGAATAGATGTTCGCCAGGTTGTTGCAGGCCTCGACGTAGTCGGGCCGGATCTTCAGCGCCGTCTCATACTGGGCCTGCGCGTCGGCCACCCGCTCCGCGTCCATGAAGGCGTTCCCCAGGTTGTTGTGCGCGGCCCACGCCGCGGGATAGCGCGACACCTCGTAGGTCCACAGACGCGCCGCGTCCGAATAGACCGCCGCGTACGCCCTGGCCCCGGCCGCGAATGCGGCGATTGCCGCAGCAACGATGATCCAAAGCGAGGGAACCGCGGCATTCCCCGGGGCCCCGCGCCCGCGGAGCCAGGTCTCACCGGATCCAATGCCGGCCGCCGCGAGCCCGACCAGCCCCACGAGGGGCAGGTAGGCCAGGTGGTCGGCCACCAGGGTCAGCCGAAGGATCGACATCGGGACAAAACCCAGGACGGGCAGGAGATTGACCAGGAAGAACCCGAAGCCGAAGGCGATGGTGCGCGCCGTCCGCGCCCGGCCGGGCGACGTGCGCCCCCAGGCGAGGAGCATCGCCGCCGCCGCGGCGAGTCCCGCCCAGGGCCAGAATTGCCAGACGGCCGGCGGGTCGATTGCCCAGCGCGGGTAGATTGGCATCAGCCCGGATGGGATCACCGATTTCCAGAGGTAGAACACGGCCGCAAGCCCCGCCCCGGCCATCCGCGAGGCCGCGCCCCCGATCGCGATGGCCTCGCCGGCCATCGCCCGGTGCAACTGGAAGCGGATCGTCACGATGCCGGCGGCCAGGGAGAGCGCGAGGAAGGGGGCTGCGGCCCGGAAATCGCCCGACGACAGGCGGCCCCGTCGCCACCAGCAATAGAGCAGGAGGATGACCGGCATCATGACGACCGAGCCCTTGGAAAGCAGCGCCGCGGCGAACCAGAGCAGCGACGCCACATACCGTCGCCGCGCGCGCCCCCCCGCCGCCGGCCCGGATCCGTCCCAGTCCAGGTACGCGTCGAAGGCGAGCAGCAGGAGGGGAAGCGACAGGGCGTTTTTCAGCTCCGAAATCCATGCGACCGACTCGACGGCGAGGGGATGGACGGCGAAGATCAACCCGCCGAGCCAGGCGAAGCGGACCCCAAGCCTGCCCAGAAGCCGCCAGAGCAGGAGCGCGCTCACGATGTGAAGGCAGGCGTTGGTCACGTGGTAGCCCGAGGGATGCTCGCCCCAGAGATTCCACTGGATCCACTGAAGGAGGGACTTCACCGGGAGATAGTCGGCCTGCCAGGGGTGAAACCACATTCGCCAGAGCGCGCCCGGCGCCCGCAGGCTCGTGTTTCCCGTGATCTCGACATCGTCGTCCCAGACCCATCCCCCGTGGAGCACGGGCAGGTACACAAGGCACCCCGCCCCGATGATGCCCGCCGCCTTGAGCAGCCTGCCGATGCCGGGTATCGCGGGTGTCTTCACCGCTTTTGGGGGCCCGGCTTCGGAAGGCCCAGGCTGGCCCGGATGAACGCATTGTCCGGATCAAGCCGCAGCGCATCCCTGAGCTGCGCCCGGGCATCCCCCTCGCGACCGACCGCCTTCAGCGTCACCGCCAGGGTGACGCGAACCGGGACATATCCGGGATTGAGCCGGATCGCCTCCCGGTACTGCCCGATCGCCTCGGCGAAGCGGCGGATGTTGAAGAAGGAGTTGCCCAGGTTGTTGTGCGCCTCGAAGGAGCCGGGATTGGCCTTGATCGCACGCTCGTAGTGGACGATCGCCTCGGCGGGACGGTTCATAGCCGCGAGGGCGTTTCCCAGGTTGTTCTCCGCCTCGGCCAGTCCGGGCGAAAGCCGGACGGCCTCCGCGTACTGCGCAGCCGCCTCCGGGTACCGGCCCGCGTTGGCCAGCGCGATCCCGAGGTTGTAATGGGCGCCCGCGAAGCCCGGCATATCCCCGATGACCCTCCGATAAACCGAGATGGCCTCGTCGTTGCGGCCGAGTTTTTCCAGCGCCGCGCCCTCGTTGTCCAGGCAGTTTGTGTAGTCCGGCTTCAATCCGTACGCCTTCCGGTAGAGCGCGAGCGCCTCGGCCGCGCGGTCCGTCTTCAGGTAATAATTGCCCAGGCCGTTGATCGCCTCGGCGTAGTCGGGCCGGAAGCGCACGGCGGCCTCAAACTCGCGCCGCGCCTCCTCCGCCCTCCCGTTTTTCAGCAGGATGTTGCCCCGGTTGTTGTGCGCCTCCGCGAAGTCCGGCTTGATCCGCAAGGCCGCGTCGATCTCCCCCATGGCCTCGGCCTCCCTCCCCTCGTTCAGGTAGATGTTGCTGATGTTGTTGTGCGCGAGCCATGCGTCCGGGTTCCGGGAAAGCGTGTAGGTCCACGCATCCTTCTCGCTGCGGAAGATCGCCGCGTGCCCGCGGCTTTCAACGCCGAGGGCGCCAATCGCGATGGTCAACAGAAGGGCAATGGAAATCCGGATTTGAACAGGAAGACCGGGAAGAACGGAAAGGGTACCGCCATTATTGGACCCTTCCCGGCCCTCCCGATCTTCCTGTTTAAAATAATGTCTTGGATCGAGTACAGTCCCGATTCCTGCGGCCGCCAGCCCGATGAGCCCGATCATCGGCATATACGTGAAATGGTCGGCAACCCATGAGATCCGCAGGTAGGACATCGGGATGAAGCCGAGGACCGGGAGCAGGTTGATGAAGAAAAATCCCAGCCCGAATGCGATGTGCCGCGGCAGCCGCGATCCCGGCCCGGCGAGGGCGCTCCACCTGCACAGGAACACCGCGACGGCGGCGATCCCCGCCCAGGGCAGGAATTGTGCGAATTCCGGCGGATCCGCGGCCCATCGGGGATAAATCGGCAGCAGGTCGGCGGGCCACGCGAATTTGCCCGCATAAAACGCGACCGCCATGCCGGCCACGGCGAGCCGCGATAGGAGACCGCCCTGGACGACGACGATTCCCTTCATGGCGACGGATTCCTGGAAATGGAGCGTCACAATGCCAAGGAGGAGCGAGAGCCCGAAGAAGGGCGCAGCCGACCTTGCGTCGGCCCCGGTGACCTTGCCTCGCTTCCACCAGCAGTAGAGCAGGAGGACCACCGGCAGCATGACCACCGAGCCCTTGGACAGCAGGGCCGCCGCGAACCACGCCAGCGAGACGGTGAACGGCCCAACCCATTTTCCGGCAGGCTCGGCCCGGACCTCGTCAAAACGGATCCATGCCTCGAACGACAGGAGCATGAAGGGGAGCGAAAGGACGTTCTTGAGTTCTGATATCCACGCCACCGACTCGACCGCCAGGGGATGGATCGCGAAAATCAACCCGCCCAGCCATGCGAGCCGCACCCCGAGCCGGCCCAGGACCCGCCAGAGCAGGAGGGCTCCCAGCAGGTGAAGCCCAACGTTGGTCAGGTGATACCCCAGGACGGAGTCACCCCAGACATGCCACTGGAGCCACTGCAAGCTGGTCTTCAGCGGGTAGTAGTCGGGGGTGTCCGGGGCGACCCAGATGTCCCTCAGCCCGGCCAGGGTGTGCAGCGCCCTGTTCTCGACGATTTCGGCGGGATCGTCCCAGAACCAGGTTCCGCGCAGGGCCGGCGCGTAGACCAGGGCAGTCGCTCCCGCGATGACACAGCCCTTGAGCGCAGCACGCCCAATCGGTTCGGATGCTGGCCTGGCGCCGGTTTCCATCGGTCAGTTTCCCGCTCCCAGCCGTTTGAGGTTGTCGCGCGCCTCCCTGAGGCCGGGATCGATTTGAAGCGCCAGGCGATATTCCGCGATCGCCTCCGGAATCCGGCCGGCGCGGCCCAGGGCGACGCCGAGGTTGTTGTGACCCTCCGCAAAGTCCGGCCGGAGCCTGAGCAGCTCCCGGAATTGCGCGATGGCCTCGTCCAGCCGGCCGGAGTTGGCCAGGGTGGCCCCCAGGTTGCTGATCGCCTCCGGAAATTCAGGCGCGATGCGCAGCGCCTCGCGGTACTGGGCGATCGCCTCGGCGAGCCGGCCCTTCCGGGCGAGCGCGTTCCCGAGGTTGTTGTGCGGCTCGGGGACATCGGGATCGAGCCGCAGCGACAGCGAAAAGCGGCCCACGGCATCGTCAATCCTGCCGAGGCTGAGGAGGAGGTTGCCCTCGTTGTTGTAGGCGCTGGCAAAGTCCGGCTTGATCAGGATCGCCCGCTCGTAGTGCGCCAGCGCCTCGGCCGCCCTGCCCTCCTCCGCCAGGGCGACACCCAGGTCGTTGTGGGCCTCGGCGAAATTGGGCCGGAGTCGAAGCGACTGCTCGTAGTCGGCGATCGCCTCGGAGCGCCGCCCCTCCTTCCGGAGCGCTATTCCCAGGTTGTTGTAGCCGATCCAAGCCTCCTTGTTGCGCTCGAGCTCGTAGGTCCAGAGCGATTTCTCGCCCTGGAAGACGCGCGCGTAGGACCGGCTCTGGATGGCCAGACCGGCGATTATCACCGAGACAAAAACCGGATAAATCCACCGGAATTGAACAGGAAGAACGGGAAGTCCGGGAAGGGTTCGGAGAAGGCCCTTTCCTTCCCGCTCTTCCCGGCCTTCCTGTTCAATTTGGCTTGATGAATCGAGGAGTGTCCCCACGCCCCCGGCCGCCAGCCCCGCCATTCCCGCCAGGGCCAGGTACGCGAAATGGTCCGCGACCCAGCTAATGCGCTGGTAGGCCATCGGAAAAAAGCCGAGCACCGGGATGAGGTTGATGACGAAGAATCCCAATCCGAGCAGGATGTGCCGCGGAATCGGGATGCGCGGGCCATCGCCCGGCGCTGATCGGAAGTTCCAGATGAGGAGCGCCGCTGCCACCGCCCCGGCGGCAAGCCAGCACAGGGCCCCCGGCAGCAGGAGTGCGGGGGCCGCCCAGCGCGGATAGATCGGGAGCAGGCCGAAGGGCCACGCGCACTTGCCAAAATAGAAGACAAGCGCCCGCCCCGCCACGGCCAGCCGGACGGGCAGTCCCTCCACCACGCTTCCCGGATCGACGATGGCGCGCTGGGCCTGGAACGAGATCGTTACAAGTCCGAGGATCAGCGACACGAGGAAAAAAGGAAGGCTCGCGAGGAGGTCCCTCCGGCCGATCCGCCCCCGCCGCCACCAGGCCAGGAGAAGCAGGCAGAAGGGAAACATGACCACCGAGGATTTTGAGAGCATTGCTGCGAGGAACCAGGCAAGCGCCGCCAGGTACGCGCGTCGGGCGGCGTTGCCGCGGCCCGGCCCGGCCAATCGGGCCGTGGCACAGGCGGAGTCAAAATCGACAAACGCCCCCGCCGCCAGCAGCAGGAAGGCCAGCGACAGTACGTTCTTGAACTCGGAAACCCAAGCCACCGACTCGACCGCCAGCGGATGGATGGCGAAGAGCAGCCCGCCCAGCCAGGCGAACCGGACCCCCAGCTTCCCAAGGAGGCGCCAAAGAAGCAGTGCGCCCGCCAGGTGAACGACGATGTTGGCGGCGTGATAGCCCGCCGGGCGGGACTGCCAGAGGTGCCACTCCAGCCACTGCAGGTCGGTCTTCAGCGGAAAGTAATCGAAGCCGGAGGGGGAGAACCAGGCGCTCCACAGCCCGCCGGGGGAGCGGACGTCATGGCTGCCGGTAATTTCGAGGGCGTCGTCCCAGATCCAGCCGGCTCCCATCACCCGGCCGTAAACGAAGGCGACCGCCAGGGTGATCACCGCCGCCTTGATCAGCGCCGTCGTTTTGGGTCCGATCCGGGAAAGCACGGGATTTACCCTTGACGGGAAGTCCCCAAAGATCACGACGAAATCTCCCGACATCCACTTTGTGAGTTGTCCCTCCCCGCAATTTTGGGTCATATGGCCGACTCCTGGGCCATCCGAGAAGAACACGGAACGCCCGTATCCACCAAAATCATGCCACCCTCGGGTAAATCCGGATCGATCGGTTCCGGCCTATGGAAAAACCGCCAGTTGATCTGGCAGTTCACCCTCCGGAACGTGGAGATTCGCCACAAGGGCAGCCACCTGGGGCTGCTCTGGTCCGTTCTGACCCCCCTCCTGAGCTTCGGGCTCTACCTATTCGTGTTCGGCTACATTTTCGGCGGGAAATACAACGTGGTCGCCACCGAGACGCGGATGGACTACGCGCTCGGGCTCTTCGTCAGCCTGGCCATCCTCAACCTGGTGGTCGAGATCACGGCCACCAGCCCCCTGCTGATCGTCAGCCAACCCAATTTCGTGAAGAAGGTCGTTTTTCCCCTTGAGGTGCTGCCCGCGGCCAGCGTCGGCGCGGCCGTCTTCCATTTCCTCATCTCGATGTCGCTGGGGATCCTCGGGGTTGCCTTCGCCGGGCCCGGGCTCACCTGGTCCGCCCTTTGGATGCCCGTGGTCATCCTGCCCGTCATCCTCATCGCGTTTGGCCTGGCCTGGTTCGGCTCGGCGCTCGGCGTTTTCCTGCGGGACGTCGGCCAGGCTGCCCAGTTCTTCGGACAGGTGCTGATCTACGCGAGCGCCGTGTTCTACTCCCACCGGATCGTGCCGCACTCCGTCTGGATTTTCCTTCGGCTCAATCCCCTCATCCATGCCGTCGAGCTTTCCAGGAACGCCCTGCTCTGGCACCGGCCGATTGACCTGGGCTATCTCGCCTATCTCTATGCATTTGGATTTGCGGCATTCATTTTGGGTGCCGTATTTTTCAGGAAGCTGAAACCGACCTTTGCCGACGTTATCTAGGATCAACCCAATGCGAAAAGCGTTCATCACCGGAATAACGGGCCAGGATGGCTCCTACCTCGCCGACCTGCTCCTTGAGAAGGGCTACGAGGTCCACGGCCTTGTCCGGCGGGCCAGCACGATCAACCGCACCCGGATCGACCATCTGCGTCCGTACGAATCCGGCCCGAACCAGCGCCTTTACCTGCACTACGGAGACCTCGCCGACAGCGTTTCACTGGTCAAGCTCCTCTACCACCTGCAGCCCGACGAAATTTACAACCTCGCTGCGCAAAGCCATGTGCGGATCAGCTTCGATATCCCGGAGTACACCGCCGACATCACCGGAGTCGGGGCGGCCCGCATCCTGGAGGCGGTGATCGAGTCGGGAATCGGCAAGAAGGTCCGTTTCTACCAGGCCTCCTCCTCGGAGATGTTCGGCAAGGTCCAGGACGTTCCCCAGCGGGAATCGACCCCGTTCTGGCCTCGATCGCCCTATGGCTGCGCGAAGGTTTTCGCCCATTGGCTGACGGTCAATTACCGGGAGTCCTACAATCTGTTTGCGTGCAGCGGAATCCTCTTCAACCACGAGTCGCCGCGACGCGGCGAGAATTTCGTCACGCGCAAGATCACGATTGCCGCCGCCCGGATCAAGAAGGGCCTCCAGAAGGAGCTTCACCTCGGCAACCTCGATTCCCGCCGGGACTGGGGCTACGCAAAGGAATACGTCGAGGGCATGTGGCGGATGCTCCAGCAGGACAAGCCCGACGACTACATCCTGGCCACCAACGAGACCCACACGATCGGCGATTTCCTCGACGCATCGTTCGGGCGGCTCGGGCTGGACTGGAAGGATCACGTGAAGTTCGACGAAAGGCTGCTCCGGCCGGCGGAGGTCGACCTCCTGATCGGGGACTACTCCAAGGCCCGAAAAAACCTCGGTTGGGAACCAAAGGTCCGGATGAAGGAGCTTGCCGAGCTCATGACCGACGCGGACCTGGGCTCGCTGCCCTAGGCTCCGTCTCCCGGGAACAAAAAGCCAAATGGATTCCTCGATAGCGATACGCGTCGACTGCGTCTCCAAGGCCTACCGGATATGGGAAAGCCCGTTCGCCCGGCTCGCATCCCCCGCGTTGACCGCGGCTGCCCGCCTCTTTCCCGCCGGCGGATCGGTCGCGACGCGGCTCAAGGCGCGCGCCGGCGCGCGCTTCCGCGACTTTCAAGCGCTCGGTGACATCTCCTTCGAGCTGCCCCGAGGCAAAAGCCTGGGCATCATCGGGCGCAACGGCTCGGGAAAATCCACGCTTCTCCAGATCATCGCCGGGACACTCCAACCCACCTCCGGCACCGTGGAGATCAACGGGCGCGTGGCGGCCCTCCTCGAGCTTGGAAGCGGCTTCAACCCGGATTTCACGGGAAGGGAGAACGTCTACCTCAACGGGGCGGTCCACGGGTTCACCCGGGAGGAGATGGACGGGAAATTCGACTCGATTGCCGGTTTCGCGGACATCGGCGCGTTCATCGACGAGCCCACGAAGACCTACAGCAGCGGCATGGCCGTGCGCCTGGCCTTCGCCGTCGCGATATCCAGCAATCCCGACATCCTGATCGTCGACGAGGCGTTGAGCGTCGGGGATGTCTTTTTCCAGCAGAAATGCTTCCGGCGGATCCGCGAGATCCTCGACCAGGGCACGACGCTTCTCTTCGTCTCCCACGATACGGCAGCCGTCCAGAACCTCTGCCACCAGGGAATCCTCCTGAGCCAGGGAAGGATGGCCTACCGCGGCTCACCCGAGGAGTGCACGAGCCGGTATTTCAGCCTCGAGGGTGAAAGGGGGCCGGCGCCGTCCGTCGAGACAGCCCCCGAGACCAAGCTGGAACTGGGCCGCGAGGCGGTTGCGGCGGCAAACCTCATCGCGGGGGCCAAGGCGAGGCACGGCCTTCGCGGCATGGAGTTCCAGGCGATTGCCTTCCTCAACGAGGAGGGACGCGGCATACCGAATGTGCGGATGGGCGGGACCGCGCGGATCCATGCGGTTGTCCGGGCAAATGCGGACATCGGCGCGCCCATCGTCGGGCTGCGCCTGCACGACCGGATGTCCAATCTTGTCTTCGCCGCCGGATCCCGGCAGCTCCGCGTCGCGCTCCCCCCCCTGCGAGCGGGCGAGGAGCTGATCATCCGATTTGCACTCGGATTCACGGTCAATCCCGGCACTTACACCCTGACCCTCGACTGCAGCGAACCGAGCACCGAGGGGCCCAACTTCGGCATCTTCCACGACGTGATCGAGGGCCTTGGGCCGGTCACCGTCCACTACGAGACCCAGGATGCCTGGCCCTTCTACGGGATCGCCCAGCTCCCTCTCCAAATCGCCTACACCCGCCCGGCCGGGCGGCCGGACCCGGTCACGACCACTTGAGTCCGCGGTCCTCCGGCACGATTCGCCGCAGGGTGTAGATGTCCGACTTCCCGAGTTCGTCGAGGCGCCCCGGCAAGTCCTTCCAGGGGTCCCAGACCGCCGAGATGAGCCTGCCCGTTATCCCGTCGCTGGCGCGCGAGGCCAGGAACACGCACAGGCCCGCCGCCACCTCGGGAGATGTCCCCCCCTTTGCCTTCTGGGCGACAGCTTTTCTGTAATTGGACTCCCCGACCAAATCCCGCCCCGCCTCAAGCACCTCCTCGAGCATGCGCGTGTTGAGCGGCCCCGGCGCCACCGCGTTCACGTCGACGTGGAAATCCTTCAGTTCCTCGGCAAGCGTCTCGCTCAGGCGGACGACTGCGGCCTTCGAGGCCGCGTAGGCGCTGATGAAGGGCAGCGGGTTGGTCGCACCCCCTCCGGAAAGGTTGATGATCTTGCCGCCGCCCCGGGACTTGAAATGCGGTATCAGTGAGCGGCACGGAAGCAGGGTGCCGTAAAGGTTGATCTCCACGGCCCGGGTCCACTCCTCCCAGTCCACGGATTCGACGGGTCCCTTCGGGCCGTAGACGCCCGCGTTGTTGACGAGCACCTGCACCGGTCCCAGTGCGGCCAGCGCGGACTCGACGAAGGAGCCCACCTCGGCCGGATTGGCGACGTCGCAGGGCTGGGAGAATATCTTAAGGCCGGGCGGGGCCGAGGCCCTGAGCGCCTCCGCGGCCTCCGCCAGCTTGCCCCCGTCCCGGGCGCAGAGCGCCAGGCTCGCGCCCTCCCTCAGGTAGGCGCGTGCGATTTCGAGCCCGAGGCCCTGGCTGGCTCCGGTTATGATGGCGTTGATTCCGGAAAGTTTCATGAAGGGGAGCCGATTGTGATATAGCGAAGCAGGGGAAACCCGGCGACCTTCTTCTGAAGAAATCGACCGATATCGATCACGACCGGCTGGCGAAGCCGCGAGACCAGCCCCGGCCAGTCGAGAGCCAGATATTCAGGCCACGGCGTGCAGACAACGACGGCATCGGCTCCGTCCATCGCCTCCGCCGGACCCGCCATCAATTTCACGAAACCCAGATCCGGCGGAAGCTGAGGCTGCGTGGGATCGCAGGCGCTCACCGCGAAACCCTCGGCCTTCAGCGCCCGGGCAAGGTCGACGGCCGCGCTGCGGCGCAGCGTGCTAGTCCCGGGCTTGTAGGTGAGGCCGAGAAGCGCAATCCGGCGGCCCGCTCCCTCGGGAAAAGCCTTTCGAATCTGCTCAAGCACCCAGTGGCGGTGGCGCTCGTTACTGCGCCGTATCGCATTGATGACGTCGAGGGGTTCGCCGCAGGTCCGACCCAGGTTGATGAACGAGGCGACGTCCCGGGCCAGCGTTCCTCCCGCAAATGCCCCGCTCGGGGAGAGATAGGCGCGGGGCCCGATCCGTCGCTCGCTCTTCAGTCCCGCCTCCACTTCCTTTGCATCGGCCCCGGTCGCGTCGCAAAGCCGGGCCACCTCGTTAATGAATGTGATCGAGAGCGCGAGAAACGAGTTGATGCTGTGCTTCGTCATCTCCGCCGACTCGGGCCTCATCCAGACGATATTCTTTGAGAACGGGCTGAACAGGGCCTCGAGCTCGGTCCGGGCCGCCGCATCCCGGTAGCCGATGATCACCCGGTCAGGATGCTGAAAATTGGCGATGGCTTCCCCAAGGCAGAGATTCTCCGGGGAACACGCGAATCGGAGGCCGAGCCCGGCCAACTCCGACTCCAGCCGGCGGCAGGTGCCCACGGGCAACTGCGAGGAAAGCAGGACGAGCGCCCCTTTTCGAAGTTCCGTGACGGAGCGCCGGATATCCGCCAGCACGCCCTCGACATCGGATTGGTCGTCCTCGTCCACGGCGGTGTCATGGGCGACCCAGAGGATGGACGCAGCACGGCAGGCGGTCGCCGGGGAGCCGGTGAAGCTGAGCCGGCCGGACTTCAGGCCCTCCTGCAGGAGCGCGTCCAGGCCGGGTTCGAGCAGGGGCGCCCTGCCCTTCTGGAGCTTTGCCACCACCGAGGGATCAAAATCGAGCCCGACCACGTCGAAATGCCTCGCGGCGCACGCCGCCGTGACGCAACCCAGGTGCCAAAGGCCAAGTACCGCGATTTTCACTGGGCCGACCTCTATCAGAAACCCCGTGAAGCTGTAAAGCCCCCGACCTCGAACCTGCGGCGGGAAATCGTCTCGACCAGCTTGGTAGGGGCCCCAATGATCGGACTGCTCCATCGCAAATTCGCATTCCACCGTTGAACACCCCTGTCATTCTGCAGACAAAATGAGCGCAGCCAGCGACATTCGCGAGGGACCGGGGAGCATTCTCTTCGTGATTCCGGAGGCAGCCGGCGACCTCGTCTTGATTGCGCCTGTTTTGGACTGGATTCGCCAGTCGCGGCCCAAAGTCAGGGTTGGGTTGCTGCTACGCTCGGCCTTCGCTGACGTTCTGCCGCTCCTTCCACCGGGAATCACTCCGGTGCTCACCCCCGCGGATCCCTCTTGCGATCTCGCACTGGTTTCGCCGGATCCAGAATCCCTGAGGGCCGCGGTGGCGAAATTCGATCCCGAGGTCCTTGTCGTTACCGCGCTTCGGAAGAACTGGATCCATGGGCTGGCTGCAGCCGCGGCGCCGGCGGCTCGGAGGATATCGCTGGGGCGGGTGCAATTCGACGCCACGACCGAGGACTATTTTCGCCGACAGGCAATCGATATGCCCGGCGGTTTCTTCACCGAGACAATCGACGCCCCTGCCGATGCCTATAAGCTCGAAGATGAAGCTCTGCTAATCCGGTATTTGTGGGGCCAGGGGCCGTCCACCCTATCCCCCTCGATTCGGGTTCCCAAGGACGCACAAGCCGAAGCCGACCGGTGGCTGGCTGCGGAGGGGCTGGCGGCAAAGGGCTTCATCATTTGCAATCCGGCAGGCAGCCCAAACCTTCCCATAAAGGCATGGTCTTCATCCTCGTTCGCCGCTGTTTTGACCTGGTTGGGCTCGACGCAGCGGCTGCCTGTCGTCCTTTGCGCCCATCAGGCTGAAAAGGATATTGTCGATCGGGTGATGGCCGCCCTCGGTCCGTCGGCTCTCTGCCGCGTTTGGCTGGGCACAGAAGGCCAATTCCCAGTAGTTGCCGGCCTGGCAGCGCGCGCGAAGGGTTACTTCGGCAACGACACCTCAACCCTGCACGTGGCCGAGGCCGTGGGCACTCCGGCTGCGGGCATCTACGGAGGGGGCACCTGGCCATGGTTTCGTCCCTCCAATCCCCGATCGATCGCAATCGTCAAGCCCCTGCCCTGCTTTGGATGCGGCTGGGATTGCCATTTTGGGGATGCCCCCTGCGTGAAGCTGATCGCGGTGGATCAGGTGATTGCCGCGCTCGAAACCTGGCTGGCCGGAGGCGATTCGGCCGCCCACGGAAGCCGGGTCGTCGCCCTGGAGCCCCTGCCAGCGGACATAGCGGAAAGCATCCGACTCGGCCGCGAACGCTACAACACCCTCCAGGAAGACCGCGCCGCGCGCTCCCGCCAGATCATCGAGCTCTCCGCAATCGCCCGCCGCCAGGTCGCCGACATCGTGACCCTGAATACGATCGCCGCCGAGGCCCGAAGCGAGAGCCTCGCCCGTTACGAACAGATCGTCCAGCTTACGGAACTGGGCCATCGCAATGAGGCCGACATCGCGACCCTGAATACGATCGCCGCCGAGGCCCGAAGCGAGAGCCTCGCCCGTTACGAACAGATCGTCCAGCTTACGGAACTGGCACATCGCAATGAGGCCGACATCGTGTTCCTGAATGCGGCCGCCGCCGACCTCCAGAAACGCCTAACCGCCCTGGCCATGATCCCGGGCTGCAATCCCGATCCTCCCTCATCAGATAATGGAACTTGATACAAACCAACGCCTTGAATTCATGGAATCGGAGATTTCCGCCTACCGGGTTGAAAACGACCGACTGGCGCAGGAGTTGAACCTTACCCGCGCTGTCCTCGGTTCCCTGCAAATCCCGGGGGATGCAATTCCTGCGGCCGGCGTGTCCGGGCTCCTTCGGCTGCCCAGGCCGAACTGCACCGGAGACGACATCATATTCCATATCGACCGCCATGAAATGGGCGACCAGTTCTTCCTGATCGTTGGCTGGGCATTTTGCCCGCGTATCGATTGTGGCAACGCCGTCCTAAGCCTCCTGCTTGAGGGGACTGGGCCGACATTCTTGGCAAAGCCGGACCCAGAGGTCCGGCCCGATATTGCGGCCGCCCACGCACAGACGGATCTCGGCGTGATTTTTCCGCCCGGGTCGCCGGGCCGGAGCCGGCTTGCGTTGAGCGGATTTCGGGGCCTCTGGCGGCGCTCCCCCTTGGGCAAAAGCTGCGACTATTCCGTCGCAATCCAGATTGACGGACCGGATTTTTCGGTCCGCCGGCCGGCAAACCTCACGGTGCATGGCTGAATTCACCCAAGCACGCCCCCTGACGATCGCCGTCGATCTGACGCACCTTCTCTCTGGTGGAACCAACGGAGGGGTTAAGCCCTTCATTTTCGAATATTTGAAGTGGCTGGGAAGCCAGCGGCATGTCCCCGTCAGGCTGCTTTTTCTTACTCGCGGGGAGTCCCACGCCGAGGTTCGGTCCCTGGCGCGTTTCGGCGATGAATTGATATGCCTGGTCGGGGGATCCGGCGGCGGCGACGTCAGGACACCCGTCCACTCTCCGTCGGAACGGTCCTGGCTCGACGCTCCCGGCGACCTGACCGCCCGGCTTGGCGCTGACATTCTCTATTGCCCGTTCGGCCAATGCACCTGGAGCTTTCCGGGCATTCCCACGCTGGCGACAATCGTGGACGTCCTGCACCGAGACTACCCGTTCTCGCTCTCCCCTGATGTGGCGGCCCACAGGGAAAACGTCTTCCAGGAGACCATGCGGACCGCGGACACCATCCAGGGAATCTCCGAGTTCACCCTGTCCCGCGTCGCCCATCACTACGGTTTTCCGCGGGATCGGATGTTCTGCTCACCCATAGCGATCCACGAGCGCTTGAGGCCGAGGGTTGAGCTCCCGGGCCAGGACAGGATCGGCCGGCCCTATTTTTTTTACCCGGCTAACGCGTGGAGACACAAGAACCACGAGGTCCTCTTTCTTGCCTACGGGATCTACCGAAGCCAGGCGGGAGACGGAGCATGGGACCTTGTCCTGACCGGCCACGACGACCAGGCAATGCGCGAGTTGCTGTCGCTCGCCTCCACCCTCGGCCTGGGCGCGAATGTGCGCTTTCTCGGCCATCTGACCGATGATCGCTTCGGCGCGGTGTGGAGCGAGGCGTCAGCGCTGGTTTTCCCATCCCTGCACGAAGGATTCGGCATTCCGCTGGTGGAAGCCATGGCGTTCGGCTTGCCCGTCCTCAGCAGCCGGGCGGGAGCCCTGCCCGAAGTGGGGGGCGATGCCTGCCTATACGCTGACACCACCAAGCCGCTGGAGCTCGCCGAGGCCCTGTCGCGCATCGCTTCCGACGGGCCGCTTCGCGCCCGTTTGCGGGAGCGGGGTTACGACCGCCTGAAAAGCTTTTCTTTCGAACGGGACGCCCGCCGGTTCCTGGACGAATTGCTTGCCTGCGCCCGGCGTCCTGCCAGGCGAACGACGAAGGGATATTATACGGACGGCTGGACCGCGCCAAAGGCGTATTTTGGCACGCCGAACACCAGCCAGCGCGAACGCCTCGAACTGGCTCTCCGCCCGATGCAGGCGGAGCGCAGCCTGAAGGTCTACCACGGGTCGGATCTGATCGGCCAGGTCCGGGTGCCGCCGGCAACATCCCCCATCCTCCGGTTTCCCGTTTTCCCCCGGGGTCGTCCAGTCACGTTGATCGTCCCCGACGCCACCAGGTTAAGTGACGCCGACCATCGGACTCACGGCGTCCAAATTGCATCCCTCAGCCTGCGGGATGGAGCTGGGATCGAAACCGATCTGCTCGTCCCATGAAAATTTCGGTCATTGTCCCCTCCTTCAACCAGGCCGCCTATCTCCCGGCCACCTTGGATAGCCTGGCGGCGCAAAACTACCCTGACCTCGAGGTCCTGATCCACGACGGGGGCAGCACTGACGGCTCAGTTGACATCTTGCGGAGTCATCCGGCCCATTTCCGCTGGGTTTCGGAATTGGACGGCGGCCAGGCCGACGCAATCAACCGCGGGCTCCAGGCCGCCACCGGCGACGTGCTGGCCTACCTCAATTCGGACGACATCTATTACCCGGGCGCACTGGGGCGGGTTGCGGCGTATTTTTCGGCCCACCCCGACTGCCTTGTCCTTTACGGCGACGCCCACCATCTGCATGCCGACGGCAGCATCATGGAGGACTACTACACCGAGCCGTGGAATTACTGCCGATTGCAGGAAGTCTGCTTCCTTTGCCAGCCCGCGGTCTTCTGGCGGCGCGAAGTCATCGAAAGATGCGGCCTGCTGGACGACACCCTTCATTTTGCCCTCGACTACGACTATTGGCTGCGGGTCGGCAAACTGACAGATTTCCATCACCTCAGTGGGCAGTTTCTGGCCGGCTCGCGATTGCACGCTGACACAAAGACCCTCGGCCAGCGGGTCAGGGCGCACCGCGAAATCCTCCAGGTTGTCCTCCGGCATGGGGCTCCGCCGGCCGCCGTAAAGCGATGGCTGCAGCACCTGGCGCATTACGAGGCCGAGGCCGCGGCCGCCCCGGCCTCGTCGCTTCCGGAGGAGCGGACGTTCTATATTCGGCAGTTTGTCGCCTCAGTCCTCCGGAATGCCGCGCGTTTTCACGTCCGGCTGACCCCGCCGTGGCTGGCCGAACTCGAGGGACACCTGAAGGGAGCGAAAGCTTAAACCCATGCGCATTGGCTTCGATGTCGCTCAAACCTGCGTCGAAAAGGCCGGATGCGGCTGGTACGCGGACGCCCTGATCCGTGAAATGGCCCGGATAGCCCCCCACCACAGTTACACCCTGTACCACCAGTTTGACCGCTGGATCAACGAGGACACCAGCGAGGGGACTGCCCTGCCGGCGGGCGTTGCCGAGAATCCCTTCCGCGGAATGGCGCCCGGGCGGGCCACCGAGGCCTGGGACCGAGTTCGCGCCGGGCAGCCGCTATTCGGCCGGCCGGAGATTGTCCACGCAAACTCCCACCAGGCCCCAAAAATCAACGGGGCTAGCCTCGTTTTCACCGTTTACGACGTTAGCTTCTGGATGGTCCCAGAGTATGCCACGGAAGCAAATCGCCTGGCCTGTCAGGACGGCATCTTGCGGGCCCTTCACAATGCCGACGGATTCGTGTTTATTTCACAGAGCTCAAAGGACGAATTTGATCGCGTTCTTCCCAACTGGCTTGACACCAACCGAAAGCCGTGGGCGGTCACGCCGCTCGGACCGAAGAGTCGCACGGTGGCAGTCACCCGCCCCAAAGTCCGCGACTATTGGCTGGCGGTCGGCTCACTGGAGCCCCGCAAGAATTATGAAACGCTGCTGGATGCGATGGAGATATATTGGGAACAAAGCCCGAGGAAGCTTTCACTCCAGATCGCCGGGGGCCAAGGCTGGAAATCCGAGCGACTCAAGACCCGCATCGAGAGCCTCCGCCGCCGGGGAATAGTCAATTATCTCGGCTATGCCCCCGAGGAAAACATGCCCGGACTTTACATGGGCGCCGAGGCTTTGATTTTTCCCAGCTGGTACGAAGGTTTTGGGCTTCCCGTCATTGAGGCTATGTCACTTGGATGCCCGGTGATCGCGAGCGACAGAGCAAGCCTCAGGGAGGTGACGGGTAACGCCGCTCTCCCCATCGATCCTTCCAGGCCCATGGACATCGCACAGTCGATGCTGTCGCTCGAGGCCGACGTGGAGCTGCAGAGCAGGCTTTCGCGCGCGAGCCGGGACCGGGCCTTGGGATTTACATGGGAGTCTACCGCGAGGGAGACACTGGAATTGTATGAGCGCGTGCTTGCTCGAAACCCCAATTAACTTGATCTCGCACGGAATCACCATCCTCGCACAGTTGGCGACCGCCCTGCTCACGGCCGCGGGTTGGGGGTATTGGATTTCCAGGCTGGTTCCATCGCGTCCTCCGCGAGTCAGGTCCGATATCCTGCTCCTGGGAATTTCCGGGTGGTGCGCCAACTTGCTGTTTCTGCAGGGCCTTCTCTATCTCGACGTCAGGCTGCATTGGTCTTCATGGATCGGGTGGGCAATCGCGCTCGCCGGCCTGCTTGGAATCTGTTGTGGAAAATTTCGGCCAGTACCTGGCGCCTCCCGGTTCCGGCGATGGGTCGCTGTGGGATTGGTCGCATTCGCCTTTCAATCAAGCGGCCTGTTTCTCAAAGGCCCTGCTGAATACTTCGGATACGCCCATCAGGATCAGGTCAACAGCGTGCAATTAAGCCAGTTCCTGGTTGAAATGCCCTTTTCCACCGGGCTAGGAAACGTCGGGCTTCACCCATGGCTCGTCAAGCCCATCGACTTGAAGACGGGAAGGATCGGCCAAGCCGTGCCCGACGGGTATCTCGCAGTGACAACCGGGACGGATTCACAGGGCTCCTACGGCGTGACCACCATCTTCTTCCTGGCGCTCGTTCCGGTCGTCATGATGGAGCTCCTCCTCCGCCTCGGAGCGGGTCGCCGGCTAGCCTTCCTCGGCGCCATTTGGGCCGGAATCCTCCCCGCTTTCACCAAGGCCCATTTGGATGGCTTTGTCTCCCAAACCGAGACACTTTTCGTTGTCCCTTCGCTGCTTCTCGCCCTTTTCTCCGCTCCCCGGCAGTTCTGGCTGGCGTGTGTGAGCGCAGCTTTGCTCCTCGGCTTTCTCCTATGCGCCTACACCGAGGTCTATATCCTCGGCGTGGGCGTCGCCGGGTTCATTTGCCTCTCGTCCCTTCGGCTTAGCATCCGACGGCGTGTGGTACTAATGGCGCTGTCCGCAGGCGGATCGCTACTGGCAGCAGCGCCCTACGCCATTTGTTACGCATGGGCGTTTGCCGCCGGGCAGTACGGAGCCGCCGGAGGGATGGAGTCTGTTAAGTTGACCAGCCTTGTGCCGTACTCAGGCACATGGGCGGGATGGGCTGAACTTTTCTTTGGACCGGGCCTCGCGAACAACGCGCTTTGCATGGTCGCAGAATTCTCGGGCATTCTCCTTCTCCTCCCCATGGCTGCGGGGCTGTTTTCACGGAGCTTGAGCCGGGCGTGCCTTTTGGCCGGCGCTGCAGCGGTGCCTGTGTCCGCCCTTGCCGTGCTCCGTTTCGGGTCGATATTTCACCCCTATCCATTCAACAAGCTCCTGGTTACCTTTCTTCCGTTGGAAGTTTTGCTGATCACCCTGGGATTGCGGCGCATGCAGATTGCCGCGCATTTCCTGCCGCACCGGAATTGGACGCACCCGGTCCGCGCGAGCGCGTCGGCCGGGCGGAACCGCCGAGTAGCGTTCGGCGGAACACTTGCTCTATGCCTGCTGGTCGCGAGCGCCGGGATGGGATCGTGGAACCTTGAAAAACAGGTCCTCGACAACGCTGAAATACTGGCGGCGGTGAACTCGCCCGGCGCGCGGGCAGTGTATCGCGAATTGGATAGCCATCCCGATAGGCGTTATGTGATCAAGGAGCAGCATCCGATCGTGAACGCCTGGCTCGCATACCACGGCCGTCATTCCGACATGTATGCCGACACCAGCGCGATAGGGGATCGGCCCGTGCCGCAGGACCAGTTCGCTTTTCGACGGCTGCCGGCCCACATTGCTGACAGCTGGCTCGTAACCGGTGAACGAATCGCGTTCTATGGCAATCGCGAGGCAAGCCCCGAACTCATTCTTCGCAACCCGCAAGGGATTGAACGCGACGGCATTCTGACCTGGTGTTGGGTAGGCGATCAAATGCAGATTGAAATCGTCGATTTCGGTTCCGGCGCGGGGCGCTACCACCTGCTATTTCATGCCCTAAGTGGTCCGGCAAATCCGCCCCCCCATCGGGCAGTCACGCTGACCGACGAGCGAACCGGCAGGCCGCAGCACCGCGATTTCGACAACGACGCCTTTATCGACTTTCCAGTGTTTCTCAATCCCGGATCCAATCTCTTCAGGTTGGCGGTCGATAGCCCGAACCAGTGGCTTGTGCATCTCGCCGGCGATGCCCGCAAACTCATGGTTCGAATCCAGGAGGTCGAGATTCGCCGCGCCGATACCGAGGGTCCCTGATGAAGGCCGCGCTAATTTTTAATAAATACTTGCCAGAGAATGGGCCGCATGAGCTCATGCCGTAGGCCGGGCATTCCGCCATTCAGGCGTGTCGCCGGAGAAAACTGCGCCCCCATCCCAGTCCATGATCCTTTCGATCGTCGTTCCCGTTTACTGCGAGGAGAAAAATATCGCCGAGTTTCTTCGGCGCGTCCAATCGATTTTGGGAGGGTTAACCGAGGACTACGAGGTCATTTTTTCGCTCGACCCTTCCCGCGACCGCACCGAGGAGGTGATTCTCGAGCACCGCGGCCTGGATGAAAGAATCAAGCTCCTCAAATTCTCGCGCCGCTTCGGGCAGCCCATGGCCACGATTGCAGGGATGCAATATTCCTCCGGAGAGGCCGTGATAGTGATGGACGTGGACCTGCAGGACCCGCCCGAGCTCATCGCCGGAATGATGGGCAAATGGAAAGAAGGGTACGATGTGGTGCTGGCCCAGCGGCGTAATCGTGCCGGGGAGCCCTGGATCAAGAGGCTCGTGGCCGGGACCGGCTACAAAATCATAAATCGCGTCGCGGAAGTGGCGATTCCCCCGAATACCGGTGATTATCGCCTCATGTCCCGGAGGGTCGTGACGGAGATTCTCAAACTCAAGGAATGCCACGGATTTCTGCGCGGCCTGGTTGCGCTGGTTGGATTCCGCCAGTGCCTGCTTCCCTTCGACCGTCCGGCGCGTTTTTCAGGGGACACCAACTATAATCGTTTTTTCGGATCCCTGCGGATCGGGTTCAACGGGGTATTCTGCTTTTCAACCTACGCTTTGACTCTCGCCACCAAGGCCGGATTCGTGATTGCTGGAGGCTCCTTCCTACTTATGGCCGTATATTTCCTTTTCAAGGTCATGAGCTGGCCGATTGTCTGGGGCAACCCAACGCTGGTCATCCTCGTGGCCTTCCTGAGCGGGGTTCAGCTCATCAGCGTCGGGATATTGGGCGAATACATCGGCAGGATCTATGAGGAGGTACGGGCGCGGCCGAAATTCATCGTCGAGCGCGCCGAGGGGATCAAGCCGCCTCCCCCAATGGGACCCTGAAATGGCCTTCGCCGCCAGATGACTTCGGGATTGCAGGTTGACGAACGGCGCCGGGGATTTTTTTCCGGGGACGACTTCCCCTGGCCGGCGCCCCCCGGATCCGCCGCGCGACCGCGCTGGACTGGCGGCTCGTTCGAGCTGGATTCAGGGCAGGTTCGCGTTTTGGCCTACGACGCGACGGACAGCCACTGGAACGACCGGCTTTCCGACATGAATGAGATCGAGGCCGGCCGTGAACACCCGATCGGCCGGGAGTCCCGCCGGCTCGCCGTGCGCAGCATGCTAAGGCTGGCCGCCCGCCGCCCGCTCCGGATCCTCGACGCCGGGTGCGCCTCCGGTTTCATCTTCGAGGACCTTTCCCGGGCGCTGCCGGAAGCGGACATGATCGGCGCCGACTACCTTCCCGGCCCCCTTGAGAAGATGGCTGGGCAGATGCCCGGGCTTCCACTTCTGCAATTCGACCTCCGAAAGTGTCCCCTGCCCGATTCGTGCGTCGACGGAATCACCTGCCTGAACGTCCTCGAGCACATTGACGACGACGCCTCCGCGCTTGCGCATATGCACCGGATACTCAAGCCCGGGGGGATCGCCCACATCGAGGTTCCGTCAAACCCCGCCCTCCACGACATATACGACGAGCACCTGATGCACTACCGCCGCTATCGCCTTTCCGAGATCAGGGCGCTTGCAATTGCGGCCGGTTTCACGGTGAAAAAGGCGACGCATCTCGGGTTCCTGCCCTACCCCGCCTTCTGGTGCGTGAAGAAGTGGAATCGCCGGAAGCTGTCGGCCCCAGAGGACGAAAAATCGAGGGTCGTGCTGCGGCAGATCCGAAACACCAGGGCCAGCCCGCTCTTTTCTCTGGTCATGCGGCTGGAAGCCGCCTTCAGCTCTCTGCTGTCCTACCCCTGCGGGATTCGATGCGTCCTGGTACTGGGCAAGGAAACGAGGCAGCTCCCATGAAATATTTCGTGACCGGGGCCGCCGGATTCATCGGCTCCAACCTCGTAGACCGGCTGCTCCTCGCCGGCGCCGAGGTTGTTGGCTGGGATAATTTTTCGACCGGGGACGCACGGTTTCTCGAAGGAGCGGTCACCCATCCCGGATTCCGCCTCGCTCGCGGCGACAATCTCGACGTTTCCGCCCTGACCGCCGCCATGCACGGTTGCGAGCTGGTCTTTCACCTGGCGGCGAACGCGGATGTGCGTTTCGGCCCGGAACACACGGGAAAAGACCTCGAGCAGAATACGATTGCTACCTTCAACGTGCTTGAGGCCATGCGGTCGAACAAGATCCGGCGCCTGGTGTTTTCCTCCACCGGATCAGTCTACGGGGAGGCAGCCATTATTCCCACACCGGAGGACGCTCCATTTCCCGTCCAGACATCCCTGTACGGGGCCTCAAAATCCGCCTGCGAGGGGCTCATTTCGGCATACGGCGAGGCATTCGGCTTCGAAGCCTACATTTTCCGCTTCGTCTCGATCCTGGGCGAGCGTTACACGCACGGCCACATCTTCGACTTTCATCGGCAACTGACGGAGCATCCGACCTGGCTCCGGGTCCTCGGCGACGGGACACAGCGGAAAAGTTACCTGTACGTCCAGGACTGCATCGACGCCATCCTCCATGTCGCTGGCCTGGGCACGGCGGCGAAAGCGCCGCACCATACCCAGATCTACAACCTAGGGACGCCGGAGTACGTACAGGTCAAGGACAGCATACGAATCATCTGCGCGGCGCTAGGCTTGAGTCCCGAACTCCGTTTTGCCGGTGGCGACCGCGGCTGGATCGGGGACAACCCATTCATCTTCCTTGAGACAAAAAAAATCCAGGCGACTGGCTGGAAACCGAAGCTGACCATCGAGCAGGGCATCGTGAAGACCCTCCGCTGGCTCGCGGCGAACCGCTGGGTCTACGAGCGGTCGGCCTGAACCGGTTACCGGCCGGTCGCTCAAACACGCTCGGCGACGACCAGGAACTGCCTTCCGAAGATTCGCCAGAGAAACGGGATGGCCAGGTAGAGCCTTATGATCGCAGCGGGAAACTGCGGCATGTTGACCGTCGTGTAGGGAAGGAAGCGACCATGGCTCACGGTGACCCTGAACCCGTTGTTCTCGAAGGCCTCGCCAAGGGACATTTCAGTCAGGCAGAGGAAATGATCCCAGAAGTCCCAGTAGGCACCGGGAACATACTTGATGTTGGGCCCAAGCGCGATCAGCCGCCCCCCTGGCTTTAAGGCCCGCCGCGCCTCTGTCAGGGTATTCCGAATCGCCAGTTTGTCGGGAAGGTGCTCGAAGAAATTGCTCGTGAACACGACGTCGAGCGATTCCTCGGGAATAGGCCAGGGCATCGACGAGTCCTGGGAGAGGTGGGTCACATCGGGGTCGAGGTGCGCCCGTGACGACGGATTCAGGTCCATCCCAAACTTTCTGCCGCAGCGAATGTCGTTGATGAACTCCCCGTAGCCGCAACCCAGGTCGAGAACCGCCGCATCCGGTGCGATCAGGCGCTGGAAAAATGATGCGTTGAGCTCCCTCCAAAGGAGCTTCCGATAGGCCGTGTTCCTGTCGAACCGGCGCCGGTAGATGTTCTGCAGTTCTCCCGGGTCCTTGATCCCTTGACTCATCGCGCAACTGTCAGGGGCGCAGGATAAAGTGCAACACTGTTACGTGCCGGCACAGTCGATACTCGATGCTCTTTTCTTCCCGAATCATGGACGGGCACCTTTTCGGCCATATTCAGCCTGTGTTTCGCGCACAAGTACCTCCGCGGGAATCTTCAGGCCCGCGCTAAGCGACCGGATCATCGCCAGGCTCAGGGGGCGCTTGTGGTTCAGTACCTCTGAAATCCGGCTCTTGCTCCGAAGAAATGGCTTCAAATCAACCGGGCGAAGCCCGTCCTGCTCCATGCGAAACCGGATCGCCTCGATTGGATCCGGCAGGTCGATGGGGAAATTATCCTCCTCATATTTCTCAACCAGAAGTGACCAAAGCTCCAATTCCTCCTCCGCCGCCGAACCGGGAGCGGCATCCATGAGCTGGGCGATTCGGGAGAGTGCGGATTCATGGTCCTTACTGGATTTAATAACTTTGGGTTTCATGGCGGAGTTAGGCGGACGCGGCGTCGATTCGGTCGTATTCGGCATGGGTGCCGACAAAGCGGATGAAAATCACCCCTGTGTTGTAATGAATTTTTACGACGAGACGGTAGTCGTTGCCCTTGATGTTGAACACAACGCGGCTACCGGGAATTTGATCGGCCGAACGGTAGTGATTTTTGATGTCATTGAAGGACTTCCAGCGTGACGCTTTAGCCTCATGAAACCACGACTTTAGCGGTCCCTCCGAATCGGCATGCGCCTCCCAGAAGAGTTTGAGGGTCTTGCGAGAGTGGATGCGCATAGAAGTGAACGCCGACCGGCATTAAATCAAGAATAAAGTTCCCATTTTGGGAACTTCGTGAACTACCGGGAACGTGTGCATTCTCATACAATAGCAACCGCACATTTCCCTCGCCGGGTTGACCCCGACTTCCATGCATCCGGTCCTTCGGTCAGCGTTCGTGCTTGTGACGGAATACCCGGTAGTTGAGCAGCAGGAAGACGACCAGCGTCGAGGGCGGGACAGAGAGGACCGTCGACCACATGACGCTCAATTTCGCGACGCTGAAGAAAAAATTGAATGCTGTGAAGCTGACAAGGTAGCTGACGCAGACGGTGCCGAGGTATTCGACGAGTTGTTTCGCCCCGTCGCGACGGGTGCTTTTAAGCGCCCAGAACCGGTTCAGGGTGTAGTGGCTGACCACCGAAAGCCCAAACCCGAGGGAAAAGGCCAGCCGGGCCGGCAGGAATCCCTTGAAGAATTTCACGCCTCCTGTCTGCACGAGGAAGCCGATGCCGCCCACGACGACAAACTTGAGAAATCGGTCTCGGGTTTTCTGGGTCAGCATGTAAATTGGGCGTTTCTCCGAGAGCTTCATTGGACAGGATACCCCTGAAGGTCACGAAGAAAGGGAACTTCCGGCCCGGCCGCGCGTCCAGAACGGGCTTGCGCAGCTTCCCGCGCGAAGGGAGCCTTCCCTCTCCCATCCCCGACCATGGCCGCCGTTGAACTGACAATGCAGATTTCCTTCGCCCAGGTCGGCTGCGGCCTAATCGGGCGGAAGCGCGCCGCCGCGCTGGCCACCCTGCCCGGCTCCGTTCTTCGCTACGCCTGCGATACCGACCGCACGAGGGCGGCCGCTGTCGCGGCCCTGGCGCCCGGGTGCATCGCCGTCGCGGGGGTCGGCGAGGTCCTCGCCGACCCGCGGGTCCAGGTCGTGATCGTCTCGACACCGAATTCGACGCTGGCCCCGGTCGCGCTCGCCGCCGTCCGCGCCGGCAAGCACGTGCTGATCGAGAAACCCGGCGGACTGAACGCCGGCCAGCTCCGGATCCTCGACGCAGAGGCCGCAAAGGCGGGCGTGCGGGTCCATGTCAGCTATAATCACCGGCTTCATCCCGGAATCCGGAAGGCACGCGAACTCGTCGATGCCGGGAATCTCGGCCCCCTCCTCTTTCTCCGCGCCCGCTACGGGCACGGCGGGCGGAAGGGCTACGATCGTGAGTGGCGCGCCGATCCCGCGCTCTCCGGTGGAGGGGAATTGATCGACCAGGGGGTCCACCTGATCGACCTCGCCGGCTGGTTCCTGGGCGACCTTCCGACCATCGAGGGCCACGCGACGACAAGCTACTGGGACATGAAGGTCGATGACAACGCGTTCCTCAGCCTGCGGACCGCCGCCGGCCAGACAGCCTGGCTGCACGTAAGCTGCACGGAGTGGAAGAACCTCTTCTCCCTGGAGATCTACGGGAGGAACGGAAAGATCGCAATCGACGGCCTCGGGGGGAGCTACGGCGTCGAGCGCCTCACGTTTTATCGCATGCTCCCCGAGATGGGCCCACCGGAGGCGACGACTTGGGAATACCCGGGAGACGACGGCTCGTGGAGGCTGGAAATGGAGGCCTTCGCCGAAGACATCCGGCTGGATCGCAAATCGGGTGTCTCCCTGGCCAACGGGATCCGCGTCCTCGAAATTGTAGAGACAATCTACCGGAAAAGCGGCTACATAAAGCCATGATCATCACCCGATCACCGCTGCGGATATCCCTGGGAGGAGGAGGCACCGACCTGCCCTCCTATTACCGTGAGTTCGGGGGGTTCCTCGTCGCTGCGGCAATCGACAAGTACGTCTACATCACGCAGCACCGGACGTTCCAGGAGGAGATCATCATCAAGTACTCGAAGATGGAGCGAGTGGCGTCCGTCGACGAAATCCAGCACCCGATTATTCGCGAGGCGCTCAAGCTGACCGGGGTCATCGGTCCCCATCTGGAACTCACCTCGATGGCCGACATTCCGGGCGGAACGGGGCTCGGCTCGTCCGGAAGCTTCACGACAGCCCTGCTCAAGGCGCTGCATGCGTACCGGAGGCATCCAATCTCCCCGGCCGAGCTCGCGGAACAGGCCTGCGACATCGAGATCAACCGCCTCGGCGAGCCGATCGGCAAGCAGGATCAATACATCGCGGCGGTCGGAGGCATAACCGCCTTCACCTTTCACCCCGACGGGCGGGTGGAATACCGGCCCTGCAGGATCTCCGAGGAGACTCTCTTCAACCTTGAGGACAACCTGCTGCTCTTTTTTACCGGATATTCCCGCAGCGCCTCATCGATCCTCAAGGACCAGAACGACCGGTCAAAGCAGCAGGACAAGGCGATGCTGGACAACCTGCATTTCACGAAGGAGCTCGGGCTCAAGTCCCTCGCGGCGCTCGAGTCCGGAAACCTGGAGGAATTTGGCCGGCTGATGGATGTCCACTGGCAGCACAAGAAGGCGCGCAGTTCCGGCATGAGCAACCCGGCGATCAACGGGTGGTACGACCATGCGTTGGAAAACGGTGCCATTGGCGGGAAGGTGATCGGGGCGGGCGGCGGTGGCTTCCTGATGTTCTACGCGGCCGACAAGCAGAAGCTTCGCCATGCGATGCGCGAGCAGGGCCTCCAAGAGGTGCGTTTCCGCTTCGACTTCGAGGGCACGAAGGTCGTCGCGCAGAACTGACCCCGTCGATGTCCCCAGCGCTTCCCGTAGCGATCCTCGCCGGCGGAATGGCCACGCGGCTGCGTCCCCACACCGACACGATTCCCAAGCTCCTGGTCGAGGTGGCTGGGGAACCCTTCTTCTCCCATCAACTCCGCCTGCTGAAGGGCGCCGGTTTGGATCGGATCGTCCTTTGCGTCGGCCACCTCGGGGAGCAGATCGTCGAGAGATACGGCAACGGTGCGGCCTGGGGGGTAAGAATCGAATACTCGTTCGACGGACCCAAGCTGCTCGGGACGGCCGGGGCGCTCATCCGGGCGCTTCCGCTCCTCGGCGGGGCGTTCTATGTTCTCTACGGAGACAGCTACCTGCCGATCGATTACCGGGCGGCGGGCGAGCGGTTTCTTGAGGCCGGAAAGCTCGGGCTGATGACCGTTTACGAGAATCGCGGCCGATACGATTCGAGCAACGTCTGGTTCGAGGACGGGCGGATCCGGGTTTACGACAAGAAGACAAGGATTCCCCAGATGCATCATATCGACTACGGACTGGGCGTGTTCCGGGCCGGTGCATTCGACGGGTTTTCCCGCGATGCGGTCGTGGATCTGGCCGAAGTGCAGGGTTCCCTCGTCGCCCGGGGGGAACTCGCCGGCCTGGAGATTGGCGAGCGCTTCTATGAGATCGGCTCACCCGCCGGGCTTGCGGAACTCGACCGGCTTCTCAAGGCTGGGGGTCCGGAAATAATCACCTGAACCGCCAAGGAACAAACCCCGCAAACAGAACAAGATCATGTCCCATTCCGTTCGGCACCTGAAGGAAACTGCTGAGATCACCGCCCGCATCAACCCGGCCGACTGCGAGAAGTGCGTCGCGGAGCTCATCGCAGTCCGGGAGCGCGGTGGGCGGCTCTTTATCCTTGGGGTCGGGGGCAGCGCGGCGAATGCGTCCCATGCCGTGAACGACCTGCGGAAGATCGCCGCGATCGAGGCCTATGCGCCGACCGACAACGTTTCGGAACTGACCGCCCGGACCAACGACGAGGGATGGGCGAGCGTCTTCGTGGAGTGGCTCAGGGGCAGCCGCCTGAACGCCAAGGATTGCGTTTTCGTTCTTTCCGTCGGCGGTGGAAACCTGGAGAAGAACGTGTCGCCAAACCTCGTCTCGGCGCTCCAGCTCGCCAAGCAGGTCGGGGCCCGGATCATCGGTATCGTCGGACGCGACGGCGGCCACACCGCCAAGGTTGCGGATGCCTGCGTCATCGTGCCGATCGTGAACCCCGAGACCGTGACCCCCCACTCCGAGGCCTTTCAGGCGGTCATCTGGCACCTCTTCGTCTCCCACCCCGACCTCAAGGCGAACCAGACCAAGTGGGAGTCGACTCGTTGAAAAAGCGCGCGGTATTTGTAGATCGGGACGGCACACTCAACGTCCAGGCGATCCGCGACGGGAAGCCCTTCTCTCCGGACACGGTGGACGAGTTCGAGCTTTTCCCCGGGGTGCCCGAGGCCTGCAGCCGGATCAAGGCCGCCGGCTTCGAGCTGGTTGTCGCCACCAACCAGCCCGACGTGGGCCGCGGCCGGGTCAGCCGGACGGTCGTCGAGGCGATGCACGCCGAGCTGCTCTCGCTGATCCCGGAGATCGACCGGATTGAGGTGTGCTACGACCCCGGATTGGGCGAACCGTCCCGCCGGCGAAAGCCGGAACCGGGAATGCTCCTGGACGCCGCCGCCGCGCTGGACATCGACCTGGCCCGATCCTGGATGATCGGCGACCGCTGGCGCGACGTGGACTGCGGCCGCCGCGCGGGAGTCCGCACCGTCTTCATCGACTTTGGCTACGCCGAGAAGCTGGATGTCGCCCCCGATTTCACGGCGCGCTCCTTTGTCGAGGCGGTCGCTATCGTCTTGCAGAACACGTCAATTGAATGAATTTTAACCAACCCATCCTTTAACCATGAAATCCCTCAGCGACCTCAAAATCCAACTTTACGCCGACGGCGCCGACAAGGCCGGAATCCTCGAGCTCTACGCAAAGCCCTACATCAAGGGCCTGACGACGAACCCCAGCCTGATGAAGAAGGCCGGGATCCAGGATTACGAAGCCTTCGCCAAGGACATCCTGCAGACAGTCACCGCCAAGCCGATCTCGCTGGAGGTCTTCACCGACGAATTTCCCGAGATGAAGCGCCAGGCGCTCAAGATCACGGGCTTTGCAAAGAACGTTTACACGAAGATCCCGATTACCAATTCCCGCGGCGAGTCCTCGCTCCCCCTGATTCGCGAACTCGGCAAGGAGGGCGTGAAGCTCAACGTCACGGCCCTCTTCACCGAGAGCCAGGTCCGCGGGGTCGCCGAGGCGCTCAACCCGGCGGTCCCGTCCGTCGTCTCCGTGTTTGCCGGCCGCATTGCGGACACCGGGGTCGACCCGATGCCGCTCATGCGGTCCTATGTGCCGCTCCTCGCGGGCCAGCCCAAGGCGGAACTCCTCTGGGCGAGCACGCGCGAGGTCCTCAACATCTTCCAGGCCGAGGCCTGCGGCTGCGCCATCATCACCGTCCCGCATGACATCCTCTCGAAGGCCGCCAAGCAGATCGGCATCGACCTGACGGAAATGTCGCTCGACACGGTCAGGATGTTCTCGAAGGACGCGATCTCGGTCGGCTACAAGCTTTAGGGCAGCGGCGGGCGCACGGTCATCGAAACGATGTCGCCGGGGAAGCCCTCGTCCTCCCACCAGGAGACGAATTCGTGGACCATCGAGAGGTGGGCCGTGTAGTCGCCGGGTTGCCCGGGGGCCTGGATGAACATCCGGATCGTCACGGGCCGAAGCGCGGAGTAGGTCGCGAGGCGCGTCCGCATGCTCGGGGGCGAGTCGACGTGCCGGTGCACGGCGTCGAGAAGCCGGTAGGATATGAAGATATTGTCGGCCTCGAGGTCGAGAACCCTGTCGCCCCTGTAATCGAGGGTCACCGGGATTGTCACGATTTCCAACGGGCGCAGCTGGAGGGACCTCATGGATGTCCGGGGGGCAAAGCTCGCATTCAGGTTCCACCGTTGGATACCCTGCTCCTGGTCGACTCGCGGGCCCCAGTCGGTCACGATGGCCGCACCGCTCGCGGGCAAATGCAGCCTGTCGAGAAGCGCCCCCGCATTCTGGAGGGTTGAGTTCGCGAGGAACGGGGGAAAAGCGTACCCGTCGGGGACGGCGCTCGTGTATCCGTTGAATGTCGCGCCGTGGACCGCCAGCGCCGCCGACCATGCGTCGAGTTGCACCGCGTACCAGGGTTGGTTCGTGTAGCCCGGCGCGAACACGAGGGGCTTCCCCAGGCCCTTCTCGCGCCACTGCGCGGCTATCGAAAGGTAGCGGGCCCTCTCGGCCCCCCTGTCGTAGGAGATTTCGCCCACGGAGACCGTGTCGACGGCGAGAACCCACGCTGCGACGACCGCAAGCAGGCGCAGGCCGCCCGGCCGCGGCCGGGACCGCAGATGCTCGAGCACGAGTCCCGCAAAGACGGCCTGGATCACGCCAAGAAGCAACGCGATGCGGCTGATGGCCCGAAACCCGCGCAGCGGGGCGACATACCGGCAGATGGCGACATAGACGGATGACACCTGCGGGCCCCAGCACGTGAACAGCAAGAGCGTGGAAGCCCAGACCAGGAGGCAGGCGAGAATCAGGTTCAGCTCGAAGCGATCGGAAAGGGAGCGCCGGTTGGAATGGATTATGATCGCCGCCACGGGCACGAGCACCCACGGGACCCAGCTGTTGAAAAGCGCGTTCTCGGCGATCGCGATCCCCTCCGTCGGCAGGAAATCCTGCTTCCGGTGCAGGAGGCTGTTGGGGTCCGCCGTGAACCAGGAGGACCATCGCGGAGAGATGCTGATCAGCTCCGAGATGGGATGCGCGCCGCCATGCGACCGGACGAGGGAAACGTAGGGGAGGAATAGGAACACGAGGGCGGCCGTGCCGAGGAAAATGGCAGCGGCGAGGATCGGGAGCGCGGTCCGGAACCGGGGCCCCGACCGGGCGAATTCGGGCCTCCCGTAGGGCAGGAAAGGTATGAAGGCGAGAAGCAGCCCCAGGAGCACGAGCCCATAAAGGCCCTCGTAGAGGTAGCAGTAATACTGGTAGGCAAACAGCAGGAAGGCGGGCGCGAGATACCGGATATCCCCGTCACGCCACGCCCTGAAAATGAAAAAGAGGCACCAGATGAACGGGAAGAAAGGGAGTACCTGGGGGTGGTCGATCTGCCTGAGCACGGCGCACGACGCCACGCCAAAAAAGGCGACGGGCACGGAAAGGGAGCGCGAAACCCCCGTCTCCCGCAGCAGGACGAAGAGGGACGTTGCATTGAGGACGCAGATCACCGCCAGCCAGCCCACAAAGGCCCCCTCCACATCGATCCCCAGGAGGCGGAATCCGGCATAGATCCACGCCGTGCCCCAGTGGTTGTCGCTGTACTCGAGCGTGTGGGTGAGCGGAAAAAACTGGCCCGGGGACAGGAACGGGTAGCGGCCCTGGAGAGCCTGGAGAAAATGCTCAAGGACGAGGTTGTTGAAGCGCCCGTCCCCGATGTCGCCGGGGACGAGGCGAAAACCCGAGAAGATCACGCACTGCAGGAGGTGCGCCAGCGCCAGGGCCGAGGCGAGCGCGGCCCCAAGCGCGTCACGCAGCCGCGCAGATTTTCCCGGGGGCGTGGGTGATGGAAGTGCTCCATGGACTTCCATTGATGCGAGCGGAGTAAATTGATGCGGCTGGGCCGGTCAAGGGGCAAGATCGGGGCGCCCGCCGCCCGGGCCTCCCCTCCAGTATTCGACCGCCGCCGTCCCTCCGATGTGATTCTCCTTGAATTCGGGCGTAGCCAGGTCGCCCAGGTCACCCGCAAATCCCAGAATGCGTTCTCCGTCCAAGTCCACTTCTGCGGCCTCGGCACCCAGCCGTACCCTCACCAAGTGGCCGCCGTTGCCCTCGATCGAAAACGGCGCGCTTCGAAGCGGCAGCGAACCCCACCGATCAAGGCGTATCTCCGCCAAACCGCGCCCGACCGCCACCGCATAGACGAAATTGCCGTCGTCCGGGTGCCCAGTCGTCAAAATCGGCCATCCCGTTTCGCCCCTAGGCAGGCCCGACCATGAATCGATTCTAAGGGTCCTATCCACGGAATAATCTCCCTGCCGCGCGATCACCATCCCGTCCTTCATTGCAAAGTTCACCCCGCAGGCGACACGCACGCTTCCGAAGCCGGCCTTATCCAGCTCGCGCTCCGCGACCCTGGACGGGTGCCTGGGCTGCGAATGCCATTCCGTAACGAGCACAAGGTTCCTGGCCAGCACGTGACTGTCGCTAAAGAGGAGGAATGGAATGCAACGAAGATAGTTTGGATGGATATTGCCGAAGCCCGCGCAGTAGACCGTGGAATCGTGCAATCCCATTTCAAGCAACGCCTGGCGGGCAGTGCGATAATTCACCCTGATGGCCGGGCCCAGCCGCATTACAGGGATCTGCACGTTGACCAGGGCCATCGAAATGACGAACGGAAGGATGATGCAAAGAAGATGGGTGCGACGCGGGATCGAATGCCGGCCAAGCGGTTCCCGACCCATGAGGGATTTGACCACGACGTAGGGCAGCACAACCCCGGCGGCGTAGGTGATGCTTGAATTCAAGGTCAGGATCCGCTGCGGCCAGTAGGAAATAAAGTTAGTGTCGTTCGCAAAGAGATAGAGGACCGCGACGATCCCATCCATCGCGGCGAGCATCGTGATCGCACGAGAGCGCCGCGCGACAAACAGGGCCACCGGGGATGCGACGAATCCCGCCAACCTCACCGCCGCGAACGTGGAAAACAGCAGGGAGATGCTTCTCGTACTCACCCCAAGGACGTCGAGCACAGTCGCCGAATCCCAGGTCGCGAATGAGACGGCACGGGACCAGGAAAGCCGCGGCACCGCGCCAAAAAGTCCGCCCAGCCCGCCCCCACCCGCGCCCTCCGGGCTGTCGATGCGGACAAGCACCCCATAGGCGAGCAACGTCACAAGCAGGGCGGCGCCCCTGAGGCGCCCCCGCTTCAGAAGCACCAGCCTCACTGCGACGAGGATCAGGGCAAACGGCACGGCGAATGGGTGGCTCACCACCGCCAAGGCACACAGCAGCGCAACCTTTCCGGTCCCGTCGGCCGTCCCCTGTTCAGCCTCCATTATCGACAGGACCGCCGCCAGTGCCAGGGCCGCTGCCGCCAGCGACTATGCCAACGGGCCGCCCCAAAGGAAAAGCCCATCCCAAAAGGCCAGCGCGCCCAGGCTACAGCCGACGCAGCGGACCAGCGGATTTTCAACAAGCCGCGTGATCAACCTCCATACCACAAAGAAGGCGACCAGCCCCTCGGTCAGGTAGAACAACAATACCTGCCACCGGACATGGATGCCGAAGTCCGTGCATGCACGGCACAGGATCAGGGGCAGCATGTAGGTGAACTCGAAAACATAATAGTGGAACGGTCCGTAGGACTGTTTCGCCGGGAAGCTGTTGAGCGCCGAAAAGGCGATCGTGTCCAGCAACGGAAGCCACGGTCCAAAGAAAAGCGCCGGGCCGGCTACAACCGCCGCGCCCAGAAGAAACAGGGGCAGCGAGTCCGCCTTTGCCTTTTTGAGGATCTCGCCGATCGCCATTTCAGGAAAGATTCCTTAGAATCCTGAGAATGCCCTCCCTAACCGCCTTTCGGTGCGGCGAAGCGCAATCTGAAACCACGTCCGATCGATGTTCCAGAAACCACATGTAACTGGACTGAAACATCCGGTCATTGGAATATCGCGGCTTCCAGCCAAGCTTCTTGAGCGGCTCGACATCGAAGGCGAACGGCTTGTGATAAGTCAGATAGTGCCACGGAGCGAGCGGGATCAGGCCGAGCCGGTCCAGAATCCCCAGGGTTGTGATCGTCGGCCAGACCGGCAGGCTTCTGACTTTCGACCTCGAATGCGCGAAGGAAATGATGCTCTCGAGAGTGCCGCGCAACGTCCCGTAGTCGTCCGTGCCCACGTTGTATATGCCGGGTTTACCGAGGTCGAGTGCGAGGAGATAGGCATCCATAAGATCGTCCGCATGGACGAACTGGTAAGGAAAGTCACCGCTGCCAATCACGTACACTGATCGACTTTCACTGATCCAATCGAAGAGAATCTGAAAAATGCCGAGCCTTCCCTCTGCAAGGATTGTCCTGGGCCGCACGATGATCAGCGGAATGCCGCCTCGGGCGCAGGCATTGCTGACCGCGGATTCGCCGTCCATTTTCGAACGCCCGTATGCCTCGACAGGAAGCGCGCGGGTACTTGCGGTGATAGGGACTTGGCTGGGGATCCCGAAGATCGCGCTGGAGCTCATGTGGATGAACGCCTTGACCCGGTTCGCCGCGGCAACCTCCGCCGCGATCCGCGAACCGTCAACGTTGACCGCCCGGAACTCCTTTCCCGATTTTGCCAGGGGGACTAGCGCGGCGTTGTGATGCACGACATCCACCCCTTTCATGAGCGAGTCCAGTGTCGCTCGATCGCGCACGTCGCATCGGCAATACCGCACACCCGGGGGCCGCGCCGTGTCTTCCCAAAGGTCGACGGAGATGACTTCCTCGCCGCGTTCAGCGAGCCGACGCACGATCCGCGAACCGAGAAAACCCTAACCGCCGGTTACCAGGTTTTTCATTGCTTCAAGAGGCCAAGTGTTGGGCCGGGCGACCTTTCAGGCTTTGCCACACGGCTCCTTCGGCGGATATCGACGGCACATCGCCTGGACCGCGTCGAGACTTTGCCATGCAGCGGGCACTGTCCTCCTTCATTTCCGGGGGCATCGGGAAACTCTGGCTGAAGTATCCGAGCCACTGCAATGCCGAATCTGGCAATCCCCTGGCTGCTTCCAGCAACGGCGGCAGGCCAAGTGTCGGGGCCTTATGCCGAAGCGGCTCGCTCCATGCGCGCAGGCACCGACCGCCCGGCGTCATCCGCGGATTTCGCGCAATGGCCCCATTACCTCCTTGTCTGAATTGATCGTTCCTATCAACTGCAGGACTCCGGGACTCGAAGAAGCACTTCGGCTCGACGTTTCCGCCAGCACATGCCTAATCACCGAACTGACGCCTGCCCGATCTTTCCGCTCAAATCGAATTAACCGCCGCGTGAACATCCTCTTCGTCAACTACGGCGATTTCACGACCAACAGCCTCAATCATATCGGCGGGTTCGCGAACCGGCTCTCCGGGAGCGGGCACTCCTGCGTGGTGGCGGTGCCGGGGGGCCTGGACACGATCCGGGCGGTCGCGGATCCCGGTTTCATTGCCGCGTCGTACGAGGAAGTTCTCGCCCGCCCCCGGCTTTTTCCCAATGGCGCGGCCGCCGACATTGTCCACGCCTGGACCCCTCGGGAGGGTGTGCGGCGCTTCGTGATCGAGCACCAGCGCCGGTCGCCGGCCCGGCTGCTGATCCACCTCGAGGACAACGAGGATTTTTTGGCGAAGGCGTACGCCGGGAGGCCGCTTGCGGAGCTCCGAGGGCTCGATGAGGCCGCGCTCGCGAAGACCCTCCCCGACGGGCTCGTGAATCCGCTCCGCTACCACAACCTGCTCCGGGCCGCCGACGGGATCACGATCATCGTCGAGGGACTCCGTCCCTTCGCACCGCCCGGGATTCCCGTTCACCTCCTTCCGCCCGGCGTTGATTTCTCGATGTACCGGCCCCTGCGCCCCGAACCCGAGCTCCGGCGGGAGCTGGGAATTCGCGACGGCGAGCGGGTGATCGTCTTCACCGGGAGCAACACCTACGCCAACGGGCCGGAGATGCGGGAGCTCTACCTCGCCGTGAAGCTCCTCAACGAGCGGGGCACGCCGACCCGGCTCGTCCGGACCGGCTTCAATTCGCCCGCATTCAAGGCCTCGCTCGGCTTCGATTGGGAAAAGTGCGTGGTCGACCTCGGCTTCGTGGACAAGGCGCTCCTGCCCCGACTACTCGCCCTGGCCGACGTCCTCGTGCAGCCCGGCCGCCCCGGGCCCTTCAACGATTGCCGTCTCCCGTCCAAGCTTCCGGAGTTCCTGGCCATGGGAAAGCCGGTGATCCTGCCGCGGTCGAACATCGCGGCGCACATGCGCGACCGCGAGGACGCGCTCTTCCTGGGCACGGGAACGCCCGAGGACATCGCCGACGCGTGCGGCGCCGTCTTCTCCGACCCGTCCCTCGCCGCCCGGCTTTCACAGGGAGGCCGGGACTTCGCGCGCCGGCATTTCGACCTGGCGGACGCGGCGGCCCGGCTGGAGGCCGCCTACGCCGACGCCATGGGCCGCCCGGTGCACGCGCGATGGGCGCGGCTCCAGAAGCCGGGCACGACCGAGACCACCCTTGCCGCCGCCGGCCTCGCCGCAACGCTCGCCCCCGGGGGGGGCGACACGGCGGCGCTGGCCGCCGATCTCGCGCTCCTGGCGGCCGACATGGAGTCCGGCGCCGCGCTCACCCGCGACAAGCTCCGGTCCGCAGAGGCGGACCTGGTGGCGGTCCGGGGCCGGCTCGCGAAGAGCGTGGAGGGTTTCCGCCTCACCCGCCAGCACGCGGCAAACCTCGAGAAGCTGCGCAAGGACCTCTCGCGGCGCGTCCGCGAGCTGGATGCGCAGTGCGACCATCTAACCCGGACCATCCATTCCCGCGACGAGTCGATCCGCGCGCGGGACATGAAGATCGCGGCGCTGCAGTCGAGCTTCTCCTGGCGGGCGACCTCGTTCCTTCGTTTCCTGCGGCGCAAGCTCCTCGACCCGCGAAAGGCGGTTCCCGCGCCGGCGGCCGTTTCCGGGGCTGATCCCATCCTCCCGGCGCCGGCGGCCGCAGCAGACGATGACGGGGCGGACAACCCGCTCTTTGTGCGCAGTGTCGACTATCCCCAGAGCTGGAGCTTCAGGCCCCGCACCGTGTCCATGAGGGGCTGGTGCTTCGCCGAGGACGGCACCCGGCTGACCGGGGTCCGGGCCGTCCTTCCCGGCCGGGTCGTTTCGGGAACCTATGGCCTGAAGCGGCTGGATGTCTACGCCTCGGTAAAGGACAGGCCCCAGGCCGAATACTGCGGCTGGCGAATCGACCTGCCGCTAACGCCCGCCGACTCGCTGCTCGACCTGGAGGTTTCCGACGAGGATGGCGCCTGGCATCGTTTCTTCCACACCGCGCTCCGCGTCGGGGAGGACTGCGGCCCTCCCGACCTCACCTCCTACGAGGAGTGGATTCGGGCCTACGAGAAGGCCGGGCCGGACGAGCTCCGCCGCCAGGCCGAGGCCTCGTCCCTCCTGGCCCGCCAGCCCCTGATCTCGATCGTGATGCCGGTCTACAACACGCCCGAGGTCTACCTGGTGAAGGCGATAGAATCGGTCCGGGCGCAGACCTATCCCCGCTGGGAACTGTGCGTGGCCGACGACGCGTCGCCGGAGCCCCACGTGCGCCGGATCCTCGAGCGCTACCTGCGCGAGGAGCCCCGGATCAAGGCCGTGTTCCGGCCACAGAACGGCCACATCTCCGCGGCCTCAAATTCCGCCCTGGAACTCGCAACCGGCGACTTTGTGGCGCTCCTGGACCACGATGACACGCTCGCTCCCGGTGCCCTCTTCGAGGTGGCCTCCATTGCCGCCTCGGACCCCAGGGCCGATTTCATCTACAGCGACGAGGACAAGATCGACGAGGAGGACCGGCGCTTTGAGCCTTACTTCAAGCCCGATTTCCTCCCCGACCTGTTCCTCGCGCAGAACTACACCTCGCACCTGTCCGTCTATCGCACCTCCCTCGTCAGGGAGGCCGGCGGATTTCGGGCCGGCTTCGAGGGAAGCCAGGACTGGGACCTGGCACTGAGGGTCTGGGAGCGCACCGACGTCTCCCGGGTCCGGCACATCCCCAAGGTGCTTTACCACTGGCGGGCGATCCCGGGCTCGACCGCCCTGATGCTTAGCGAGAAAAACTACCCGCTCGAGGCGGCACGCCGCGCCCTCACGGAGCACTTCCAGAGGACCGGCCGCAAGGTGGACCTGGTCCCCGTTCCCGGTGACCACTGGCGGGTCCGCTATTCCCTGCCGGACCCCGCCCCGCTGGTCTCGATCATCATCCCGACCCGAAACGGTCTTGAACTGCTGCGCCGCTGCGTCGGAAGCATCCTCGAAAAGACGACCTACCCGCGCTTCGAGATGATCATCGTCGACAACGGCTCCGACGACCCGGCGGCTCTCGACTATCTCACGGAACTGGCGCGGAAATGGGGCGGCCGCGGCGTCGCCGCCCGCAGCGTCACGGTCCTGCGGCACGACAAGCCCTTCAACTACTCGGCGATCAACAACCTCGCGGTCCGCGACGCCCGCGGTGAGCTCGTGGCCCTGCTCAACAACGACCTGGAGGTGATCACGCCAGGCTGGCTGGACGAAATGGCGTCGCAGGCGCTCCGCCCCGAGATCGGATGCGTCGGGGCGATGCTCTACTACCCGAACGACACGATCCAGCACGCAGGGTCGATCGTCGGCCTGGGCGGTGTCGCCGGGCACGCCTTCCTCAGCTTTCCCCGGGGGACGGAGGGAAAGTTCAACCGGGCGCGGCTGGTCCAGAACTACAGCGCGGTCACCGCGGCCTGCCTGGTGGTCAGGAAGGCGGTCTTCGAGCAGGTCGGCGGGCTCGACGAGGTCGACCTGGCGGTCGCCTTCAACGACGTGGACTTCTGCCTGAAGGTGCGCGAGGCCGGCTATCTCAACCTGTGGACCCCCTTTGCCGAGTTCTACCACCACGAGAGCGCCAGCCGCGGATCCGACGACACGCCCGAGAAGGCCGAGCGTTTCCGCCGGGAGGTGGAGCTGATGCTCCTGCGCTGGGGACCGCTGCTGACGGGGGATCCGGCCTATAATCCGAACCTGACGCTGGAACTGAACGACTTCACGCTGGCGTCGCCGCCGCGGGTCTGAAAATTGTAGCCGGGGTCCAAGACCCCGGTCCGGCCTCTTGGAGGCCGGCTACATGGGAGCCCTGACTTCTTGATCTTGCCGTCCTTCATGCTAGAAATCCCCGGATGGCAGAACCTGACGCCCAAGACCTCCGCGACCGGTTGCTGGAATCGGCGCGGGCTCAGCTTGCGTCAGCCGAGACGGCGCTGGAGGCGGCCCGCACGCATGGCGCCTGGGCCGACGAGGGCCTTCGGCTGACCCGGCAGCACGCCGACAATCTCGAGGCGCTTCGGGATGCGCTCGAGCGGAGGATCTCGGAGCTCGACGGCCAATGCGCCCACCTGACCCGCGTCATCTCCGAGCGCGACCAGTCGATTGCCGCGCTGCGCGAGGCGGAGGCGCGAAAGCGGGCGATGGAATCGAGCGTCTCCTGGCGGATGACCGCCCCGCTGCGTTCCCTCCGCCGCATTTTTTCCCGATGAACACCCCCCCGGAAGAGACCAGCCGGCTCAGGAACCAACTCGCCGAGTCGATCCAGCGAGAGGGCGAATTCCGGCTGAAGGGAGCCCGGGGGCTTCTCGCCGCCGAGGAACAGATCCGCGCCCAAGTCGAAGCCATCGCCGAACGCGATACGAAGATCCACGCGCTCAATCTCGCCGCGGTGGATCGCGACCGCTATGTCCACGAGCTCCATCTCGAGAAGATCGCCCTCCAGGAGGCCCTGCACTCGCATCACGCCGATCTGGAGACTTTTACGTGGCTGCTGCAGGAGGCCGGCGCGGCCGCCGGCGCGCCGGCCGGTGCGCCGGACCTGCCCGGCGCCGCGTTCACCTATCACTTTCAGACACCGCCCTACCGGATCTACCGTTCAAGTCGCTTCGCGCTCAGGGGATGGGCGGTGCCCAAGGACGGCCGGGCGGTCACCTCGGTTCGGGCGCGGGTGGATGAAAAGGTTTTCCCAGGTCGGTCGGGCTTGGCGGCGCCGGAAGCGATCGCCCAGGTCGGCCCGCAGGCGCAAAATTCCAATCCAGGATTCGAGATCGATTTCGAGACGCCGGCCGGGAAACATCGCCTGCGGATCGAGGCCCAGATTGAGGGGAAGGAATGGGTATCGATCCTCAATCTGCCGATTTGGTGTGTTTCAAAGATATAGGGTACGGAAAGTAGTAATTAGTAAGTAGTAATTATTAATTGATGGTTTGCCGAATGCGCTTCGCGCCCTCCTGCACCTACCAACCATGACTTACTAATTACTAATTTCACCCCCCGTCCTCAGCACCGACTCCCATACCTCGGAATAATGTGCGTATGCCCCGCGGGCCATGTCCCGCTGGGTCTGGGTTCCCGCCATTCCCGCCTCGAGCGCGGCGCGGATAAAAGGCTTGGGCCCGTGGAAATGGACAATCCGGGCGGCGGGGTTCTCCCCCCAGTAGGGCTTCCAGTTCAGTTCCGGCGGCAGCGCCCTCCATCCGTGGCGGAAATACACGTCGTAGGCGAACTGGTCGGTGTACCGCGCGCAATCGGCCATCGCGATCCGGACAAATTCCTCAAAACTGCCGTCGAGGGCCGCCAGCGCCGGCAAACGCATCAACATTACACCCGAGTTCATGTGGGCGGGATCCTCCGGGTCAGACTCCGGCCCGACGCCAAAAAACGCGCCGCGCAGGTCCGGAAAGAGCGGCTGCGGATCGCCCATGAACATGATGTCGCAGTCGGTGTAGAGCACCTCCTCGTCCGCCCAGCCACGCTCCGCGCATACCCGGGGGACTTCCATCCGAAGGAAGATTCCCCCGGCGTACCCCATCAATTCCGTGCGCCCGCACTCCCGCGCCACCCGGTTGAACTCGCCGAGCAGGCGCCAGCGGCGGTTGATAATCACCACGCCCCGCCCCTCAAGCCATTGCGTCAGCTCACAGGGTTCGCCGTCGTAAAGGAGGTGGGGTTCCAGATGGGTGTGCCGGGCTGCCGTGAGGACGGCCACCCGGATCATATCCCCGTACTGCCTGAAGTAGGGCGAACCCTCGTTGATGGCTAAAAACCACTTCATGGCCGCTCGACCCTCAGTGTACCGGCGAATCGGCCGAATACCTCACCCAGATCGGGGTCGCCAGGATCGAGACCCAGTCGCCGTCCCCCAGGCGCGCCTCAAGCCCCAGCCAATGCCGGCCCTCAGGAGTCAGGATGGGAATCCGGAATCCCGGCCTCGGATTGGCCGCCTGCGGCCCGTGCTGCGCGATCGCCCCGGGCGACTCCAGGCCGTAGGTCCCGACATACACCATCGCGTCGATCCGGACCCGGAGCGCGGTGACCGGCCTTCCGTCCGAAGGAAATGCCCATCCCTCGAGCATCGACGCGGGCTCGCGAAAGACCCTGTAGGGCGAGGTCGTGAGGTGGTAGACGAAGCGGGCGCCGGGAGCCGCTTCCCATCGGGTGAGCGCGGGCGCCGCCACCCGCCCGCCCCGGAGCAGCCAGCCCAGGCGGGCGAAAAATCCGACGGGCCGTGCCGCCTCGATGGCGGCCAGCCGGGCCTTCAGCGCGTCCCTCTCCTCCTCGGCCGCGCCGAGCCAGCGCGAATAATCCTCCCGGTCGGCAAGCGCCTCCCGGATCCTCCGTTCGTCGTCCTGCCGTGCCAGGTGAAGCTGGTGGACATAGGCGTCGCGGCGCCCGGCCTCAATCCGGAGACGGTCGATTTCCGATTCGCTCATGGGGTGCTCGGGCGACAAATCATCAGTTGAGGAAGCCCAGCGGGGCCGCCGCCCCGTTGAGGTCGTGAAAGCGGCCAATGTTCGGGAGAACCGCGGGAATATCCCCTTTCCCGACGCCGAGCCAGAGCGCCAGCTCGCAGAAAAAGGCGTCCACGGAAAGCGTCGGGATCAGCCGACCGCGACCGGTGTCCAACCCGTTGCCCAGCGAGAGGTCGTCGGGATAGCTCCCGTACAGCCGGCCGCCGCGGTGGGCCCCCCCGAGGATGAACTGGTTGCCCCCCCAGCCGTGGTCGGAACCCTTCCCGTTGCTGGAGAGCGTCCGGCCGAAATCCGACGCGGTGAAAAGCAGCACGTCGTCCTGCAGGCCGAGTTCGCCCATCGCCGTCCAGAAGGCGGCGACCGACGCATCGACGTCCGCCAGCATCGCCGCCTGGCTGGCCAGGACCTCGTCGTGGTGGTCCCAGCCGGGCGCCTTCACAAAGTAGGTCTGGCGCCGGGCGCCCAGGTTGTCGCGGGCGGCGATGCCCTGGGCCACGCCCCGCAGGCTTTTTCCAAGCCGGGTGCCGGGAAACGCGGTCGCGACCCGCGGCGCGCGCCGCCACGCGTCCAGGAAATATCCGGCCGACTTGATGGAGTCGCGCGTCAGTCCCGCGTACGCCTGCTTGAGGACATTCGGGTACCGCTGGCCGAGCAGGCTGTCCACCGCCTTCGCGAAGAAGGGCCGCGCCGGGTCGGAGTAGCCGTCGAGCAGCGCGGCGCCGTCCGGGGTGATCGAATAGGGAACGAGACTGCGGCCGGACTGGAACACGTTCGTTCCGGAGAGCGAGACGTTCATCGAAATCCCATTGTCACGGTTCATCGACTGCAGGATCTCCGCGGCACGGCCCGCCCAGCCCACGCTCGCGCGGGAGTCGGGGATCGAGGTCTGCCAGTGCATGACCTGGTCGGCGTGGGAATAAAGCCCGAGCGGCAGGCGGGCCCGGGCGCCGTTGAGGCCCGCAAGGTCGGTCGGCTCGACCAGGGTGCCCACGTTGCACACGAAGGACAGCCTTCCCTGGTCGTGGAGATCCCGCACCCGCGGCAGGGAGGGATGCAGGCCGAAGCTGCGCGCCGCATCCGCCCCGGCGGCTCCGCGGAGCCCAAGCAGTCCCTCCCGCGGCAGCGCGAGGTCTCCCCGCGCCGCCCGATACCGGGCGAATTCCCCCGGCTCGGTCGGAACCAGCATGTTGAAGGAGTCGTTACCCCCGTCGAGGAAGAGGCAGACAAGCGCCTTGTAGCCGCGCCCCGGCGACGGCGCGGAGGCCCCGCCCGCCACCGCCAGGTTCAGGAGGAGCGAGTTTACCGTCGTCGAACCCACTCCCTCGCAATTCGCCTGCTCTCCGGCGTTCCCGGCCCCCTCCATTTTATCGATGTTGCTCATGATCCTGCCCGGTTCATTCCATCACGGCGCAGTCCGGCGAGATCGCGACGAGCTGGACCATCGCCCGCACCCGGTCCTCGGCCGTGCTGCCTTCGGGCATCTCCGCGTACGCCGCCCGGAGAACGGCCCTTGTCTCCTCGCCGAGCGCCCCGCAGGCAAGCTTGAGGTCGAGCAGCCCGATCAGCGCGTCCGGGTCGCCGGCCACTGCCAACTCCTCGCTGAAGTCGAGCCGCATCGCACCCGGCCCGGCCGGATCATCCCCGAATCCGCCGGAGACCATCCGCGCGTAATGGTTGAGCGAGGTGACCGCCGTCGAGGAGGTCATGATCTGGAATTCCGGCGCGCACAGCCCCGCCTCGGCGAGCGCGCCGGGCGGCCGGTAGTCGGGAAGGAAGAAATTGAACACGCTCGGCGCGTTGAGGAGGATCTGGTTCATCGACTCGAGTGTATCGTGATCGCTCACCCGGAAGGATCCGTCCGCCGACCGGGCGTTGAACGTCCGCGCAAGCCGGACGTAGCGCAGGTAGGGCTCGTGGAGCCGGCCGGACCGGGAGCGGTCCGCCGGCGGATTGACCGCCTCCTCGTCCAGGAGGACGGCCTTGATCACCGCCTTCATGTCGCCGCGCACGGCCCTGCCGTTGTTCTCGAAGGCGGCGGCGACCCGCCCGACGAAACCGGCGGAGGGATTCGAGGTGACCAGCCTCTGGATGAGGAGCCGCCCGAAGAAGGGCCCGACGTTGGGATGGTAGAAAAGGTTGTCCAGCGCGTCCTCGATGTCGTCGATTCCCCGGCGGCCCGGGGCATCCGCAAAGGACGGTGTCCGGAAGCCCCGCAGGAGCCGCTTCGCGTCCCGGTCGTGCTCCTCCTCCCAGAGCTTCATCGGGTTGCCGAAATCCGCCGGCGCGTCCATGAAGTCCGCCGGCCGGGACGTGTCGGCGAGCGGTCCCCCGTAGGCCAGGCCCGTGAAGACCCGGGCGAAATTCATCACGTCCGCGTTGCCGTAGGTGGGAATCTCCCGCCCCTCCGCGTCCCGCCGCCGCGTCCCGTCCTGCTCCAGCTCCCAGAGCCCGATGCTGAAAAGCTGCATGATCTCCCGGGCGTAGTTCTCGTCCGGGTACCGCTGGAGCGCCGGGTAGGCCTTTCGATTCCGCAGGTGGCTGAGGTAGTAGCCTGTCAGCGGGCTCAGCGACACCATCCGGAGGATGTCCCGCCAGTTCCCGAACGCCAGCCGGCCGAGGTCGTCGTAATACTTCATCATCTCCCAGGGGACGAACTCGATGGACATCTCCGAGACCACGAACACCTCCGTCAGCGCCACCGCGATCCGCTGCCGCAGAAGGTCGTCGGCCGTCAGGACCTGCCGCCACCAGGCGTGGTGCATCTCGTAATGCTCGCCCGCGGCCCGGTGCCGGTGGACTTCCTCGTGCGTGACGCTCGGCGCGACCTGGAATTGCTCCTCAATCCAGCCCTCCAGCCCCGCCGAACAGGCCCTTTCGATGTCGCCGGATCCCGCCCCGAGGGTCGCCTGCATCAGGAATCGGGCCGCTGTCTGTTTCGTAGGCATGTGCGAGCGGCCATGATTTTCCATTACGGCCAACAAATCAAGGCCGGGCATGATCGTTGACGCTTGCACGGGGCCGGGCCAGCGTATCCGGCACCCTCGTGACCTCGTCCCTTCCCGCAGACCCGACGATCTCCCTTCATCTCGACACCGTCGACCGGCACCCGGGCTCGGTCACCCTCGCCTGCCTGACCGGTTGGATCGCCCCCGGTGCCGGCCTGAGGATCGGCTCAATCGGCCTGCGGGTCGGCGGTTCCCATGTGCGCCTTCCCTATCCCTTTTACCGGGCGAATGTGGAGGGCGGGACGGGCGATGCCACGCCCGCCGGGTTCTGCGCGGTGCTGCCCGCGAGCCTGGCCATCGGTCCCGGGCCGCTTTCGTTTACTGTAAGCGCCAATGGCGCCTGGCACGGCTTCGCGATCGAGCCGTCGCCCGGAGCGACCGTCCGCGTGCCGCTCGGGCCGGATACCCTCCTGTCCCCGGCTCCCGAATTGAGTGAAATTCCCGGGGCGGAGGCGGGCGCGCTGCTCGAGGATCGCCTGCTTGCGACGATGGCCCGGGAGCGGCGACTGACGCTGCGCCTGGACCTGATCAACAAGTGCAACCTGCGCTGCGTCATGTGCCATTACTCCAACGAGGCCATCGCCGGCCGGCCCGCCCAGCGCATCACCCCGGAGCAGTTCGCGGCGTTCTTCGCCCCGATCGCCCCGATGGTCAGGGAGGTGGTCCTCTCCTGCGGCGACGAGCCGCTCATGTCGCCGCATTTCGAGGCCATCCTCCGCGAGCTGGCCACCCGCGATCCGGCGGTGAGGATTGTCTTCTGCACAAACGGCATGCTGATGAACGCGCGGATCTCCGCGGCGATCGTCGCCGCGCGGGTCCACCGGATCATGTTCTCCTTCGACGGGGTCACGAGCGGGACCCTGCACCGGATCCGGGTCGGCTCGGACTTCGGCCGCATCGTCGGCAACATCGTCGGCCTCAGGGAGGCGCGCGAGCGCGCCGGCGGCGGCGTGCCGGCGTTCGTTTTCAACTACGTGATGATGGACAGCAATATCCACGAGGCTCCCCTCTTCGTTGAGATGGCCCGGCGGCTCGGCGGGGAGACCATCGACTTTCGCCACGTGGTCCCGATGGACACCTACGACATCGCCCACGAGATGCTCGAGAGGCGTCCCGGGAAATTCAACCACTACCGCCGGCTGATCGTCGCCGCCGCCGCCGCGCTCGGCATGGACATCTACATTCCCCCGGAGATCGCGGATGCCGGCGCGCACGATCCCTCCGGCGACCCGGCCGTCACGCTCGGCGAGTTCGATGCCCTGGTCCCGCCCGCTGATGCCGGGTCTGCCCCGGCGGCCGCCCGCCGGCCCGCAGGCCGGCCCGACCGTCCGGCCGAGGCCGAGTTCTGCTTCTGCGACCGGCCCTTCACCGAGGTCATGATCCGCGAGCAGCGCGACGTGTATCCGTGTGCCTGGTACAAGGACAGGATGGGGATCCTTGAGGGCGGCGCCGGCCTGGACGAGATCTTCCTCGGGCCCGAATTCCAGGCGGTGCGGCGGGCCATGCTCGATCCGGGCGGCGCCCCCGGGTGCAGCGAGTGCCCGATCAAGGCGAACCGGCTGCCGACCCAGCTACTCGGCTCCGGCGCCCGCCCCGCCCCGGCCGGCCAGTCGTTGAACACGTGAAACGCCTCGCCCTGGCAGCGTGCCTGTTCTTCATCGTCCTTGGCTCGCGCTGGGCGACGGTCAACTATGCCGCCACGGACGTTCCGGAGTGGGACCAGTGGGACGCGGAGGGATTGAAGCTCCTGGCACCCTGGTTCCAGCACCGCCTGGCACCCGGCGCGTTCCTCGCGCCCCAGAACGAGCACCGGATCGTGCTCACCCAGGCCCTCAATTTCACGCTGACACTCGCCAACGGCCAGTGGGACCAGCGGCTCGAGGCGGCGATCAACGCCCTCTTCCCGGCCCTGATAGCCGCCGGCCTGTTCGCCTTCGCCAGCGGCAACATGGGCAGGAGGTGGCACCCGTTTGCCTTTGTCATCATCGCCGCTGCCTATTCGCTGCCGCTGGGTTGGCAGAATGTCCTGGGCGGATTTCATTCGCCGCAGTTTCTCCTGATCGGCCTGTCCTTCGGTGCGATCGGCCTGCTGCCCCGGTCCGATCCCGGAACAGGGCCCTGGTGGCTGGGCGCCGCCTGCGCCGTCCTCGCCCTCGGGACCCTGGCGTCCGGGTTTTTCGCCGCGGCCGTCGTGCTCGGCCTGGTCGCGCTCCGGTGGATCAGGGGCGAGTCGTCGCTTGCGAAGGCGGGCCCGACCCTGGTGCTTTGCGCGATCGTGGTGGCCGTCGGCTGGTTCACCCGGGTCTTTGTCGACTACCACGAATTCCTCAAGGCCCAGGACGCGCACGATTTCCTGATGACCCTGGTCCGGAACCTCCGGTGGCCGGTCGTCTCGACCGGATGGGCGGCGGTCCTTCTCTGGCTGCCCTGGGCATGGCTCACCGGGCGGGTGATCCTTTGCGGCGACCCGGCGACCCGCGCCTGGGGTATGACATTGGCCGGATTTGGCGGGTGGGCGCTCCTCCAGATCGTGGCAACCGCCTACGCCAGGGGCGCCGGAGCGCCGGAGCCCGCATCGCGCTACCTTGACACCCTCCTGGCCGGGTCCGTCGCAAACGCACTGGCGCTCGGCTGGCTGTGGGCGAACGGCGCCAAGCTGCCCGAGAGCCGCACCCTGCTCACGCTGCTGGGTATCGGGTGGACGGCCGCCTTCGCGGCCGGGGCCGGCCGCTTCGCCTGGCAGAACATCACCCTGGAGCTCCCCTACCTGAGGTTCTACCATACCTACTGCGAGCAGAACGTCCGGCGTTACGTCGCCACCGGGGACCCGGCCTACCTTCAGCACGAGGAAATTCCCTATCCGGGCTCCGACTCGCTCCTCGTGCGCCTCGCTGTTCCCGAACTTCGGGCCATTCTTCCGGCGAGCGCGAGGGAACCCGACGCCGTGGTCGGGGCCGGCGGCGGCGCCTTCATTCGGTATGACTCCCGCGGCCGCCAGGCGAGGGAGGCCGTGCCGGCATCCTACCCCGCGCTGGGCCCGACGGGCTTTTCCCCGGGAACCTATCGCTTTACCGACTACGTGACCTGGGGGTCATTCGGCACCCCCGGGGAGGGATCATCCACCTGGCGAAGCCGCCCGATGTCGATTCGCCGCCCCGGGTGGCTGAAGTTTGTCGTCGCCGGCGAGTTGGGTGAGCCCGGGCTCGCCCTTGAGCTGAGGGACGCGCGGACCGATGCGCTCCTTGCCTCGGTTCGACCGGACCGGGTTCCGGGCGAAACGTGGCGTCCGGCCTACGTGCGCGCCCCGGACCGGCCCTTCGTTATCGCCGCGACCCGGGCCGATCCCTCCCGCTGGTTTGCGTTCAGCGAACCCGCCGAGATGGCCCGGGGCTCACACTGGGCGTGGTGTGCCGTCAGGCACGGTGCGCTGATCGCGGAAATCGCCGCGGGCGCCGCGGTCTTCCTCTGGATCGCGGGCGGGCGGAGGCGGACGGCCGCGGACATCCCATGACCCGGTCCCCGATGCCGCCCGCCCGGACCTCTTCCATCGCCGCGCTCCTGGCCGCGGCCCTGTTCAGCGCCGTTGTCGTCATCCCCTTCCTCACGATCGCCCACGACGGGGCGAGCGGCTTTGCCATCGAGGCGTGGATGACCTCGACCCGGCAGGGGCATGTCCAGGTGTACCACGACGAGAACAACCTGTTTCGGGAGGACGAGTCCGCCACCGCGACCCTCGGTCGCTCCGCCGTCCCGGAGCCGTACCGGCTCGATTTGCCCTGCGGAAAGTTCTCCGCGCTGCGCTTCGACCCGATCGATCGCGACGGCACCGTGACGATTGAGCGGGTCCGGATCGTCGATGACAGGGGAAACACCGTGCGGTCGGTCCCGCTGGAAGCCTTCAGCGCGGCGCACCAGATCGGGTCCCTGCGCAGGGAGGCCGGGCGCCTGGTGGTCGAAACCGAAGCGCACGCCGACGATCCCCAGTTGATCATCCAGTTCGACACTCCCCTGGAGCTGAGGATAACCCCGGCGGGGATCGCGGCGGATTGGGCGCTTCGGGCCCTCGTTGTCTTCGCCGCCCTCATCCTCCTTTACGGAGTTGCACGGGCTCTCCGCCTGCCGCCCGACCCCGCCGCCTGGGTCCGCGCGCTTGCCGCGCACCCGCGCCGGGGGCTTGCGCTCGTGTCGGCCGTTGCGGCGATCGCCAGCGCCTACCCGGTCGTTTTCCTCGGCCGCAGCTACGTGTCGCCCAACCTCGGGACAACGCTGCTCTATGGGAGTTATCCGACCCTGCCCGGATATGCCGACGACCGAAAGCTGGACGTCCACGGATCCGACGTCGGATCGACCCTCTGGGGATTCGTGCCCTATGCCGCAGGCCAGCACCGCGCGCTCCTGCGCGACCATGAGATTCCTTTATGGAACCGCTGGAATTCCGCGGGAACCCCGCTGCTGGCCCAGGGCTACTCGATGTTCGGGGATCCCCTCCATTTCCTGCCGGTGCTTGCGAACAGCGCCGCCTGGGCCTGGGACCTGCGCTACCTGATTGCCAAGGCGCTGCTCGCGTTCGGCGCCGGCCTGCTCGTCCTGGCGGCAACCAAGCATGCGCATTCGGCGGCGATCATCAGCCTGGCCGCCCCCTTTGCCGGTTTCTTTGTCTACCGGATCAACCACCCGGCGTTTTTCAGCTTCTGCTACGCGCCCTGGCCCCTGCTCTGCTGGATCGGCCTGGCCCAGGCGGGCCGGCCCCGCTCCGCGATCGCCTGGTGCGCGGGCCTCCTGGCGGCCAACTTCGCGCTGATGAACACCGGGACCGTGAAGGAGGCGTACATGATGATCCTCAGCCTGAATTTCTCGGGGGCCTGCGTTCTCCTCTCGGCCGCGGAATCCCGCCGGGTCCGCATCGCCAAGTTCGCCGGTGCGGCCGCCACCGGCGCCCTGTTCCTGCTCGTGTCGGCCCCGATCACCTTTCCCTTTCTCGACGCCCTGCGCACCGCGTACACCGGATACAACGCCCCGAGCGCGTACCAGATCCAGCCCGGCGTGATGCTCGGCGCCTTCGACGAGGCATTCTACCGCCCGCTCGGTGCCGGCCGGATCGTATTCAACCCGGCGGCCAATTTCCTCATCCTCGCCGGGTTGCTCTATTTTCTGGCGACCCTTCGAAGCCATTCCGGCAACCGCGCGGTCGTGGCGATCGCCGCCAGTTCCCTCCTGCCGCTTTCCATGGCCTTTGGGCTCGTCCCGCCGTCCTGGATCATCCGCACCCCGTTCCTTGCGAACGTGGCCCACATCGACAATTCGTTCTCCTGCGCCCTGATCGTGCTCTGGATGGTGATGGCCGGCGCCGGGTTCGCGGTTGCGGCCCGCCGGCTGGCAACCCCGGAGGGGCGCGGCGACCTGCTCGTCGCCGGGTTGCTCCTTTTCGGCCTGGTCTTCGCCTACGTCGCCTTCGGCCAGGCCGTGCACCGCGCCGTGTTCGGCCCAGGAACGTCGTTCTCGCTGTACAAGCCGGGCGAATCGCTCCCGGTGGACCGCTTTGTCTGGGGGTATCTCGCGTCCCTTCTGGTCGCATTGGCCGGGCTGGGCCTGCTGGCGCGCCGCGCGATGCTACGGGGGCGGCCCAGCGCGCTCGTGCTGGCCGGGCTTGCCATCTGCGGCTACGCGATGCTCTGGAGGCAGGGAGTCCAGCCGGCCGCGGCGGGATTCGAGGCCTACACGGCGAGACTGGGCGGCAGGGTGGATTTCCACGCCCGGTCGGGGGCGATCGGGCTGGTCCAGGATTCCCAGAAGGAGGGCCCCAGCCGCACCGTGGGGATTCATGACGTTTTCTCCGCCGGCTGGACGGGAATCTACGCTCTGGAGGGGCTCAGCGGGCCCGACCCGCTCATGAATCGCTACTACCGCGAGCTCACTTTGGCCTCGCCCGTCCCCCGCCTCTGGGACTGGCGGCTTTACGTGGCATCGGACGGGGTGGCCGCCGAGCGCCCCTTTCTTGATTTCCTGAACGTGCGGCACTACCTCGACCTGGGCAGCGACCCGGCGCTTCTCGGCGCCTCGCTCCGGCTTGTCCGCGCGGGAGACCTCGACGTCTATGAAAGCCGGTCGGTGTGGCCCAGGGCATTCTTCACCGATCGACTGGCTGTTTACGGGAGCGCGGTCCAACTGATGGACAGGATCCTCCACGGCGATGGCCGGCCCTTTGCGGCAATCCAGGAGACCGAATTGCCCTCATATCGCGACTTCGCCGCCCTCTCCCGCGACCTGGCCGGCCGAACCGTCGCGCCGGCAACCGGCTATCGGCTGACCGAAAACACCACCTCATTCACGATCAACGCGCCGGATCCCGGCGTGGCCGTCCTCACCGAGGCCTGGTGGCCCGGCTACCCCCACGCGACCTTGGACGGCCGCAAGGTCCCCGTCATCCGGATCAACCACGCCTTTGAGGGAATCCTGATCGGGACTCCCGGGTTGCACGCGGTGAGCGTGAGCTACCGTCCGCGCCACTTCCTACTCCTTGAGGAGGGCTCCGCCGCAGGAATCCTGATCGTCGGGTTGATCCTGGGCGTCGCCCTGACCCGACGAAAGCCTTGAGCAGCGGCGGCCAACCCGAAAACATGGGCCCTATGCATACTTCGAGCGCCCCGGGCGCAGACAGGCCCCCAAGGCTCTCGGTCATCGTCCCGGTCTACAACGAGATCGCGACGGCCCGGCAGGCCCTCGACGCCATCGTGGCAAAGGAGATCCCGGGATGGGACCTTGAGATCATCATGATCGAGAGCAACTCCCGCGACGGCTCGCGGGAGGTCGTGCTCGGGTACCGGGGACACCCCCGGGTTAAAATCATCCTCGAGGACGCACCGAAGGGCAAGGGAGCGGCCGTCAGGAAGGGCCTGGATCAGGCGACCGGCGACGTGGTCCTCATCCAGGACGCGGACCTGGAGTACGACCTCGCCGACTACGAGGTCCTCCTCGAACCGATTGCAGCGGGCCGGCAGTCCTTTGTCCTGGGGTGCCGCCACGGGCTGGGCGGGCTCGCGATCAGGAAATTCTCGGGCGAGCCGATCCGCGGATTCATCCTCAACCTGGCGCACTGGGTGTTCACGCTCATGATCAACGCCTCGCTCGGCTTCTGGCTGCGGGACCCGTTCACGATGTACAAGGTGTTCCGCAGGGACTGCATCAAGGGGATCACATTCACCTGCAATCGGTTCGACTTCGACTGGGAACTGCTCATCAAGCTCGTCCGCAACGGCCACCGGCCGATCGAGATCCCGATCTCCTACACCTCCCGCTCCTTCAAGGAGGGAAAGAAGATCCGGATTTTCCGCGATCCGCTGACGTGGATGCGGGCGCTGGTCGTGGCGCGCTTCGGCCCGCTTTGAGCGGCCTTATTAGGGTTGCGCGCGCCGTCCCGCGCTCGGCAGTCTAGGCGCGAATGATACGAGAACACCGGAAGCCGGCCCTGTCGGAAATCCGCGGCGCCGGTATTGAAATCGGCGCCCTCCATGAGCCGTTTCCGGTCCCGCCGGGCGTGGCCGTGACCTACGTCGACACGCTCACCGTGGAGCAGGCGACCGCCCTATTTCCCGAGATCGACGCCGCAAAGATCACGCGGGCCGACCGCATCCTCGACCTGGACGTCGACGGGCTGGCCGGATTCCCGGACCGATCGCTCGACTTTGTCATCATCAGCCACGTGCTTGAGCACCTGGCCAACCCGATCAAGGTCGTCGGCGAGGTTTTCCGCGTCCTTCGGCCCGGAGGCACCGCGATCATCGCCGTGCCCGATATGCGCTACACCTTCGACAAGTCGCGCAAGCTGACCCCCTTCGAGCACGTCCTCGCCGACTACCGGACGGGCGTGACCGAGAATTCCGACGAGCACTACGTGGATTTCCTGCGCGGCGTCGCGCCCGGGATCCTCGACGGCCCGCCCGAGAACCTGCCGCACCACATCGCCCGCGTCCGGGCCCGGCGCGAGCACAGCCACGTTTGGACGTCGGACACGTTTCGGGATTTCCTCCGGCGCAGCGTCGAAATCTGCGGCGTCCCCGCGCGCGCCGTCTACGATTCCGGCGGCGAGCAGAACGCCTTCGAGTATTTCGGCGTCTGGAAGCGCGATTAGCCCCGCATCAAGGGGAGCGCAGCAGGCAGGTCCCGGAATGCTCCCGTGCCAGTCCGCCGGAACTGTCATGGTAGGCGACCGCGCCGTGCACGTAGTAGTGGCAGACAAGGGCCTTGCGGGTTAACTGAAGATTGCGCCGCGGGGCGCCACCGTGGACCAGGTTGGCGTGCCAGAGCAGTGCGTCGCCCTTTCCGGCGATGAAGTGGACCGGCTTCATCCCGTGCTTTTCCAGCAGGCGCATGATGTACGGCTCGTAGAGCTCGTGGTAGAGCTTCCAGCCGGTCCGGCTGAATTCGCCCTCGGGAATGCCGACGTCCTTTCCGAACACATACGGCAGGCGGTGGCTGCCCGGATAATAGGCGAGCGGGCCGCTGTCCGGATCGATGTCCTCAAAGGCGACCCAGGCCGCGGAGAGGTATCCGAGCGGGTAGGTCGTCATGTGGAAGGTGTCCGAGTGGGCGCCCTGCTGGGTACCCTTGTGCGAGGCGATCGTCTGGAAGGGGGCCGGCTCACGGTCCATGAAGAGCTTGACCAGCCGCAGGATCTCCGGGTGACGCATCACCTCGCAAAAGCCCGGTACCTTGAGGTGGGGATCCTGGAAACGGGTCGGATGCGGGTCGCCCGGGGCGGCGTTCTCCGGGTCGAGGCGGATGGAGCCGTTCCGGATCCCCGCGTCGTAGTCCCGCCAGCAGGCGTCCAGGGTCGCCGGGTCGAGTAGTCCCTTGAGGATCACATAGCCGTGAAGCGCCCACTGCTCGCAAAGCGCCGCGTCGGCCGCGGAAATTTCCCCCTTCGCGAGCCGCTCCGCGAGCCGGGCGGCCCAGTCGTCCCGGTCGAGCCAGGGATAAGGGCCGGCGTAGGGGAACTTGTGCGGGTGGAGCTCGCCCAGCGACTCAACCGCCACCGGGACCTCGCCAAAGAATTTTCCCGCGCCCTCCGGGTAGGGCGCGACACCCAGCCGCCCCTCGGCGGCGCCCAGGAGCTCAAAATGCTGCCGCCCGGACGTGAAGTGCCCCGCCTTCACCGCCGCGCGGACATCGGCGTACATCTCGAGGTAGTCCTCCTCGACAAAGCGCCCGCCGCCGACCACCGCCGGATTGCCTTCCATGCGACCGAATATCCCACAACCCCCATCCCCGCGCAATCCCGAACAAATAGCGTCGGGCTTGCCCAATTGCACTTTGAGACAATACCCTCCCCCACTCATGGGAAAGACCCTCCTCGTCACCGGCTCCTCCGGCCTGATCGGCTCGGAGGTCTGCGTCCATTTTGCGCGCGAGCTCGGCTTCTCGGTCCACGGGGTGGACAACAACCAGCGCGCCGTCTTCTTCGGCCCCCAGGGAGACACCCGATGGAACCAGCAGCGCCTCCAGCGCGAGCTTCCCGGGTTCAATCACCACGAGCTCGATATCCGGGACCGCGCGGGGGTCCTCGCCCTGGTGAGGGATCTGAAGCCGTCGGCCATCATCCACACCGCCGCCCAGCCCAGCCATGACCGGGCGGCCGCCATACCCTTCGACGACTTCGACACCAATGCGACCGGGACCCTGAACCTCCTGGAGGCCGCCCGCCAGGCCTGCCCGGAGTCCCCCTTCGTGCACATGAGCACCAACAAGGTCTACGGCGACGCGCCCAATCGGATCGCGCTGCGGGAGCTGGAGACGCGCTGGGACTACGCCGATCCGGCGTTTTCCGAGGGCATCCCCGAGACCTTCTCGATCGACCAGTCCAAGCACTCGCTCTTCGGCGCGTCAAAGGTGGCCTCGGACGTCATGGTCCAGGAATACGGCCGGTATTTCGGGATGCCCACCTGCTGCCTCCGCGGCGGCTGCCTGACCGGCCCCAATCACTCGGGGGTGGAGCTCCACGGTTTCCTCAGCTACCTGGTCCGCTGCAACCTCGAGGGCCGGGAATACCGGGTCTTCGGCTACAAGGGCAAGCAGGTGCGGGACAACATCCACGCCCTCGATGTCGCGCGCTTTATGGCTGCCTTTGTCGGCGCTCCCCGCCGCGGCGAGGTCTACAACCTGGGCGGGGGCAAGCCGAACAGCACGTCCATCCTCGAGGCCTTCACGATCACCGAGTCGCTGACCGGCAGGAAGCAGTCCTTCACCTACGTCGACCAGAACCGCGAGGGGGATCACATTTGCTACTATTCGGACCTGAGGAAGATGCGCGCGCACTTTCCCGGCTGGGACATCACCCAGTCTCTTGAGGAGACCCTGCGGCAGATCGTGGAAGCCTGGAAGAGCCGGTCGTAGATCCACTTCCTTCGGAAGTGGATTAGTTTGAGGGTGGAGCGGGACCTCCGGGCACGCTGGTTTGGGACTATCGTCGCTCAGCGCGCTCGGAGATCGCGCTCCACCCTCAAACCCGGGTACTTCTGGCTATTTGACGCAACCCGGGCGGCCGTCTAGTGTCTGAATGCAGATGAAGAGCTATGCCCAAATTGCCAGCCTGGGGATCGCCCTGGTCCTCGCAATCGGGGTGCGGGCCGCCGATGAGCCGGCCGCCGCGGCCAATGACTCGCCCTTTGCGCCCCTTCCCGGCGCAGCCGGGTCCGCGGCCGCCCCGGAGGAGCTGTTCGAGCTCGCCGGCGCCAGCGCGACCGGCCAGGGCACGGAGGTTTGCATTTTCAACAGCCAGACGAAACGCAGCACCTGGATTGCCGTGGGGTCGTCCCGCGACGGCGTCGAGGTTGTCAGCTTCGATCCGGACCGCGACCAGGCGGTCGTGAGCCTGCACGGGCAGCGGAAGACCCTTTCCCTCCGCAAGGCAGTGGTGACCGCCGCCCCCGTCCCCGTTTTCACACCGCCGGTGTACGCACCGGCGCCCCCGGGCGAGAACCTCGCCGCGGCCGCTCCCCAGCCGGTCGGACCCCAGCCCGTGGGGACAAGCTCCCGGGAGCAGAAGATCCAGGAGCGGGAGGCGCGGATGCTGATCAGCGACCTGATGCAAATCGGGATGGAGCAACGCAAAGCCTATGCCGAAGCGAAGCGCCAGGCCGCCCTGAAGGCCGCCGCCGGCGGGCAATAATCGTGTTTACCCCCCCGGGGTTTTTCCCAACTGTGGCGGGATGCGAATCCTGATATCCGGCGTCTGCGGCTTTGTTGGAAGCACGCTGGCCCGGGCTCTCGCCCAATCCGGAGGCCACGAGCTCGTCGGTTTCGACAACTTCATCCGGCCGGGCAGCGAGACCTCGCGCGTCGGGCTGAAGAAGCTGGGTGTCCGGGTTCTCCATGGCGACCTGAGGGCGGCCAGCGACGTCGATGCCCTGCCTGCCTGCGACTGGGTGATCGACGCGGCGGCGAACCCGAGCGTCCTGGCGGGCGTGGACGGGCAAACCAGCTCCCGACAGCTCGTCGAGCACAACCTGGTCGGGACGCTCAACACGCTGGAGTACTGCAAGCGGCACCGCGCGGGCCTGATCCTGCTGAGCACCAGCCGGGTGTACAGCGCGGCCCGGCTCGCCCTGCTCCCCGTCGCCGTCGAGAAGGGCGCATTCAGGCTTTCAGCGGCCGTCACGGGTCGGGCGGAAATGGACGGAGCGGGTCCGGCGGGCGTGACGGAGGACTTCTCGACCCTGGCGCCCCTGTCGCTTTACGGGGCCACAAAGCTGGCCAGCGAGGCCCTGGCGCTGGAATATGGCGAGGCGTTCGGCATCCCCGTCTTCGTCAACCGCTGCGGGGTCCTCGCCGGGGCGGGCCAGTTCGGCCGGGCCGACCAGGGGATCTTTGCCTATTGGATCAACTGCTGGATCAGGAATCGGCCGCTGCGCTACATCGGCTTCGGCGGCCAGGGCCACCAGGTCCGGGACTGCCTGCATCCCCGCGACCTGCTTCCCCTGCTCTCCCGCCAGTTCGCGGCGCCCGCGCTTGGGACCGACGACCGGATCGTGAACCTCGCCGGGGGAAACGCCGGGGCCATTTCGCTGCTCCAGCTGAGCAACTGGTGCGCCGGCCGGTTCGGCGCGCGCAGCGTCGCCGCCGATCCTGCGCCGCGGCCCTTCGACATCCCCTGGCTTGTCCTGGATTGCGCCAAGGCGGCGCACCTCTGGAGCTGGAGCCCGCAGACGCCGCTCCTGTCGATCCTCGACGAGATCGCCGCGCACGCAGCGGAGCATCCGGACTGGCTGGACCTGTCCGCCGATTTCTCCCGGTGACGCAGCCTCTCAATCTCTTTTCAGTGGTCATGCCGGCCCGCGACGAGGTGGACTCGCTGCCGGGAACGATCGCGGACATCCACCAGGCGTTCGCGGCGGAGGGGATTCCCCACGAGATCGTGGTTGTCGACGATGGCAGCTCGGACGGCACCTGGGACGCGCTGGAGCGGCTGAAAGCCGCGTTTCCGACCCTTCGACCCACGCGCAATCCCGGGCCCCACGGCTTTGGCAACGCCATCATCCACGGGCTGGACAGGATCCGCGGGGACGCCGTCGTGATCATGATGGCCGACGCGTCCGACTCGTCCGCCGACGCGGTCAGGTACTGGCGGCTTCTCAACGAGGGCTACGACTGCGTGTTCGGGAGCCGGTTCATGAAGGGCGGCAAGGTGGTCGACTATCCCCGCGTGAAGCTCCTGGTGAACCGCATGGCGAACCTCTTCATCCGCGTCCTGTTCAACATCCGGCTCAACGACACGACAAACGCGTTCAAGGCGTACCGCGCCTCCACGATCCAGGGCTGCCGGCCCTTCCTCTCTCCCCATTTCAACCTGACCGTCGAGATACCGCTCAAGGCGATCGTGCGGGGCTACTCGTGGACGACGACGCCGATCTCGTGGCACAACCGCAGGCACGGCGCCGCCAAGCTGAAGATCAAGGAGATGGGAAGCCGCTATTTCTTCATTTGCATGTACGTGTGGCTTGAAAAGTACTTCAGCCGCGGCGACTACAGGAAGAGCCGGGACAATCCCGGGAAAGCCACACAATGATCTACCTACTTGGCGGTTCGGGCTATGTCGGGCAGGCCTACCAGGCCCTGCTCACGCGAAAGGGCGTGCCTTTCCGCAGCGTCAGGCGCGCGGAACTGGACTACACCGATCCCGCGATCCTGCGGGGGGCCCTTGAGCGGGACCGGCCGGAATTCCTCATCAATGCCGCGGGCTACACGGGCAAGCCGAACGTCGATGCCTGCGAGCTGCACAAGGAGGAGTGCCTCTTCGGCAACGCCGTCCTCCCGGGGCGAATTGCCGCCGCCTGTGCCGCGGCCGGCGTGCCCTGGGGCCACATTTCTTCGGGCTGCATCTACAACGGCTCCCGGCCCGACGGCGCGGCGTTCACCGAGGAGGATGCGCCGAACTTCACCTTCCGCGCCGGCCCCTGCTCCTTCTACAGCGGGACGAAGGCTCTCGGCGAGGAGGTGCTTGCGGGCAAGCCGGGCATCTACATCTGGCGCCTGAGGATCCCCTTCGACAACGTCGAGAACCCGCGGAACTACCTGACCAAGCTCATGCGCTATCCCCGGCTCCTGGAGGCCACCAATTCCATCTCGCAGCTCGACGAATTCGCGGCGGCGACCTTTGCCTGCTGGGAGCGCCGCATTCCGGCGGGAATCTACAACGTCACCAACCCGGGCCGGGTGACGACGCACGAGGTGGTCGACCTGATCCGCAGCAGCGGCGTGTGCCGGAAGGAATACTCGTTTTTCGGCGACGAGGCCGAGTTCATGCGCGTCGCCGCCAAGACCCCCCGATCCAACTGCGTCGTCGACTCCGGGAAGCTCGCTCGCGCCGGCATCCGGATGGCCGAGGTGCACGAGGCCGTCGCGAAGGCCCTGCGGGAATGGAGGAGCCAATGAACGTCCTGGTAACCGGCGGCTGCGGCTTCATCGGCAGCAATTTCATCCGGCAGCGCCTGGGGGAAAAGGACTCCCCGCTGGGCAGGCTCGTGAACCTCGACCTGCTGACCTACGCGGGAAACCCGGCGAACCTCGCTGACATCGCGGGCGATCCCCGCTACCGCTTCACGCGGGGCGACATCGGCGACGAGGCCCTCGTGGCGCGCCTGCTTGCCGAGCACAACATCGACGCGGTCGTCAATTTTGCCGCCGAGTCCCATGTGGACCGGTCGATCGACTCCCCCGAGCCCTTCGTGAAGACCAATGTCGTGGGCACCCTCCGGCTGCTGAACGCCGTCCGCCGGCACTGGGCCGGCCTGCCCGGGGGGCGGAAGGATTCCTTCCGCTTCCTTCACGTGTCGACCGACGAGGTCTACGGGACCCTCGGGCCCGACGATCCGGCATTCACGGAGCGCACGCCCTTTGCCCCGAACAGCCCCTATTCCGCGTCAAAGGCGGCGAGCGACCACATGGTCCGTGCCTTCCACCACACCTACGGGCTGCCGGTGCTGACGACCAATTGCTCGAACAACTACGGGCCCTACCATTTCCCCGAGAAGCTCATTCCGCTGGTGATCCTGAACGCGCTGGAGGGCAGGCCGCTGCCCGTCTACGGCGACGGCCGCCAGGTGCGGGACTGGCTGTACGTCGAGGATCACTGCGCGGCGATCTGGCTGGTCCTGCTCCGGGGGCGCAGCGGCGAGACCTACAACGTGGGCGGGCTCAACGAGCGCGCCAACATCGATGTCGTCACCCGGATCTGCTCGCTGCTGGACGCAAAGGCGCCGCACGCCGACGGGCGGCCGCATGCCGCGCAGATCACCCACGTGCCGGACCGGCCCGGCCACGACCGGCGCTATGCGATCGACTGCACGCGGCTCCAGGGCGAGCTCGGCTGGGCCCCCCGGGAGACCTTCGAGACGGGCCTCGCAAAGACCGTGGACTGGTACCTTTCCAACCGGGCGTGGTGCGACGACATCACCTCGAAAAAGTACGCCCGCGAGCGGCTGGGCAGCAGGGGCTGATTTGAACAGGAAGGTCGGGAAGATCGTGAAGGGATCAATCCATCGGGCCCCCTTTCCGTTCTTCCCGATCTTGTTCAAAATCAGGTTCCGAATCGACTCCCCCCGCGTTCCTGTCTAACCCATTCCCTGATGAAACGAAAAGGAATCGTCCTCGCCGGCGGGTCCGGCACCCGGCTCTACCCGCTGACCATCGCGGTGAGCAAGCAGCTCATGCCCGTCTACGACAAGCCGATGATCTACTACCCGCTGTCCGTGCTGATGGCCTCGGGCATCCGCGATATCCTCATCATCTCCACCCCGCAGGACCTGCCGCTTTTCCGCCGGCTCCTGGGGGACGGTTCGGAATTCGGGGTCAGCTTCAGCTACGCCGAGCAGCCCAGCCCCGACGGGCTCGCGCAGGCCTTCATCATCGGGGAGGACTTCCTGGCCGGCGCCCCCTCCGCCCTCATCCTCGGCGACAATCTCTTCTACGGCCAGGACCTGGAAAAGTCCCTGCGCGACGCGGCGGCCAGGCCCTCGGGCGCGACCATATTCGGCTACCGGGTCGCCGACCCGAAGTCCTACGGCGTCGTCGAATTTGCGAAGGACGGGCGCGTGATCTCGCTTGAGGAGAAGCCCGCCTCTCCGAAGTCGAATTTCGCCATCCCCGGCCTCTATTTCTACGACGGCGACGCGTCCCCCTTCGCCCGCCGGCTCAAGCCGTCCCGGCGCGGCGAGCTCGAGATCACCGACTTGAACCGCCTGTACCTTGAGGCGGGGCGGCTCCACGTCGAGATCCTCGGCCGGGGGACCGCCTGGCTGGACACCGGGACCCACGACTCGCTGCTCCAGGCCGCCCAGTTTGTCCAGGTGATCGAGCACCGCCAGGGCCTGAAGATCGCCTGCCTTGAGGAAATCGCGTGGCGGCAGGGCTGGATCGACACCGGGCGGATGGAGGCGAACATAGCGAAGCTCGGCAAGTCCGCCTACGCGGCCTACCTGCAGGGGCTTCTTGCGGGCGCCTGAGGCAATGTCCCATCCCAGCGTCAGTTTCATCGTCCCGCTCTACAACTGCCTGCCTCTCACCAAGGCGATGCTGGCGAGCCTGCGGGCGACGCTTCCGGAGGACCTGGACTACGAGGTCATCCTGGTCGACGACGGCAGCACGGACGGCACCCGGCAATGGCTCTCCACCCTGTCCCACCCGCACCGGATCGTCCTGAACGAGCGAAACCTCGGCTACGGGGCCGCAACCAACCGGGGCGCGGCGATCGCCTGGGGCGAATACCTCTGCCTGCTGAACAGCGACCTTATCCTCCTGCCCGGCTGGCTTGAACCCATGCTCGAGGCGCACGAGTGCCTGAGGAGCCGCGCGGGAATCATCGGGAATGTCCAGCTCAGCGCCCAGACCGGCGCGCTGGACCACGCGGGAATCCTCATCAACCACAAGGGAAAGCCCGAGCATATCCGCACGCCGCTGTGGCGGATCAAGCTCGCGAACCACTACAAGCCCTTCCGCCGGGTGCCCGCCGTCACGGGGGCCTGCGTGCTGGTGCTGCACGACCTCTGGCGCGAGCTTCACGGCTACGACGAGTCCTTCGTGAACGGGTGCGAGGACGTCGACCTTTGCCTGCGCGCCGCCGTCGGGGGACAGCGCAACCTCGTGGCCCTGGGAAGCGTGGTCCGGCACCACGTCAGCCCGTCGCCGGGACGCAAGCGGCTCGACGAGGCCAACACCTATCGGCTGACGCTGCGCTGGCGCGACGCGCTGGTTTCGCTCGGGATCAGGCGGTGGTGCCGGCACCACTTCGAGACCCACCTCCCGGAGCCACGGGATTTTCCCGACCCTTCCCTGGCCCGGCAGGTCGTCCTCTATCTGCTGCGATTGCGCCGGATGCCCCCCGCAGGCGCGTACCCGGGCATGGGCGGCGCAATCGACGTCGAGATCGGCCGCTGGCGCGAAATGCTCGGGGAGCTGCCCAACCCCTGAGACGCCCGTGACGCGACACTCCAAGGCCCCGCAGGGCGGCGCCCTCTCCCGGCGCTTCACGCAGTACAGCGGAATCTTCTACGACGACTTCGCCGAGGATTCCGCCTGGCTCCGCGACGAGGGCCGGGTCCGCCTGCCCCCGCTGGAAGGCGTCGACGCGATCGTCATCCGCGGGGAATACCGGCCGCACCCCGGTGTCCGGGGAATCGAGTCCGGCGCACCGCGACTGGACGTCCGGGTGAACGGGAGGCGCGCGGCTGCGCTCGCCGGGCTCAAGCCCGGACCCTGGGAGCTGCGGGTCGCGCTCCCGGAATCGGCCGGGCCGGGAGGCACGCTCCTCGCTCTGAGCCTGTCCGGCGTCGGCCTCACCAACGCGCTCGCCTGGCTCGGCCGCGTGACCGGGCTCCCGGCCCTCCAGCGTTTCCGCCCGCAGAACAGGAACCGCCAGCTCCGCCTGGCGTCGGTCGGCACGGAGAGCGGCGAGATCATCCTCGATTTTTCGCGCAGGCACGCGCCTCTCCTGCCCGAATTCGCCCGCCGGCACGCCCGGATCGGGATGAATATCGTGGGCTTCCTGACCGCGGACCTCGGCGTGGGCGAATCGGCCCGGTGCATGGCCCGGGCGGCGGACGCCGCGGGGATTCCCACGGCCCTGGTGCCGCTCAAGCTGCACTGCCGCAACCGGCTCGGCGACGAGACCCTCGCCTCGCGCCTGCAGGAGGACAATCCCCACGGGGTGAACGTCGTCCACATCGATCCGCCGGCCGCCCGCGACATCGACCACCACCACGGGCCCGGCTTCCGCGCGGGCAAGTACAACATCGGGTATTTCGCCTGGGAGCAGCCCGAGTTCCCGGACGCCTGGCTTCCCAGTTTCGACCTATTCGACGAGATATGGTGCCCGAGCGACTTTGCCCGGGCTGCGGTTGCGGCGAAGTCGCCGCTGCCCGTCCTCACAATGCCCCACGCGATCGCCTTCCCCCGGCCGACCGGGGACCGCGCGGCCCTGCGAGCGCGCTTCGGCCTGCCGCAGGAACCCTTTCTTTTCCTGTCCCTGTTCGACCTCAACTCCTACGCCGCCCGCAAGAATCCGCAGGCCGCCGTGCAGGCCTTCCGCCAGTCGGGCCTGCGCCCGCCGAAGGCGGCCCTGGTCGTCAAGGTCCAGAACGAGGCGGCGAACCCCGTGGAGTTCGCGGCGCTCCAGGCCTCGCTTCGGGACATCCCCGGCTCCGTCCTCATCGCCGGAACGCTCTCCCGCGCCGACATCTACGCGCTGGAGGCCGCCTGCGACTGCTTCGTCTCCCTGCACCGGGCCGAGGGCTTCGGGCTGGCGCTGGCGGAGTGCATGTACCTGGGGAAGCCGGTCATCGCCACGGACTGGTCGGCGACCACCGAGTTCATCAACGCGGAAAACGGCTGTCCCGTGCGGGCGGAGGTCGTGACCCTCGACCGCAACCATGGCCCCTACGCCCGCGGGGCCACCTGGGCCGAGCCGGACGTCGGCAACGCCTCGGATTGGATGCGTCTGCTCCCGTCGGACCCCGCCCTGGTCGCGCGGCTGGGCGCCGCCGCGCGCGCGACGATCGAGTCCCGCTTCGCCCCCGCCGTCATCGGCGAGCGCTACCGCAGGCGCCTCGAGTACATCGCAATGTTCTGAAAATTGCCGGTTTTGGCCATGATCGGCACTCGGCGTTTCGAACTTGACCGATCGTTGAAACAGTCAAACCGTCGCAACCCTTTTTGTCCGTGACCCATGGGGCAGCGCGCAGCCCTGCGTCGCGGGCCCTGCATGTTGGACTTCCCTATCGACCGCCGTGAGCACCTATATCTATGGCATCGACTTCGGCACGAGCAATTCGTCGGTGACGATATGGAATGCCACCGAGCGGAAGCTCGTAAGGGATCCGCGGATCGCCGGGGTGGAGTCGTCGTTCATGTACTTCCCGTACACGCTGCGGAAGGATCCGCCGATCATCGGCGACGCGGCCAAGAGTCGCTATGTGCGGGACCAGATGCGGGGGAGATTCTTCCAGGCAATTAAGACAATCCTGCCGCACCGCACGTTCACGGAGACGGTGGTGAACAACGAGAAGTACCTGCTGGAGGATCTGATCGCGTTCTTCCTGCGATTCCTGAAGGCGAAGGCCGATTCGGTGACGGGGATGGACGTGACTCGCGTGGTCATGGGCCGGCCCGCGGTATTCTCAACTGATCCCGAGGAGGACCGGGTCGCCCAGGAGAGGCTGCTGCGGGCGGCCCAACTCGCTGGATTCAAGGAAATCCACTTCCAATTTGAGCCGATCGCCGCCGCTCTCGCCTACGAGTCGCGAATAACCGGACCAGAGCGGGTGCTGGTTGGCGACTTCGGCGGCGGCACCTCGGACTTCACCGTCGTTCGGCTGGATCCGGCCCGGCAGGGGCGGACGGACAGGGCCGGGGATATCGTCGCCACGGGCGGACTCGGGGTCGCCGGCAACAAGTACGACTCGGCGACGATGTGGCACAAGGTCACCCCCCACTTTGGCCGGCTGGCTACGTATGACGACGGCGGAAAGCGCCTTGAGGTGCCGAGTGCCCTCTATCGGCAGATATGCCAGTGGGACCAGATCGTGTTTCTTCGCAATGCCCGCAGCCTCGATCACCTGTGGCGCCTTGAGAGGCTGTCGAGCGACCCACCCGCCTTCCGGCGCTTCCAGTCGCTGATCAAGGACAACCAGGGCTTTGCGCTCTTCCAGGTGATCGAAGGGGCAAAGATTACCCTGACGTCAGCCGATACGGCTGAACTTCGCTTCAACCACCCAAACATCGTGATCGATGAGCAGCTGACCCTCGCCGAATTCGACCGGAACTCCGCCGATCTGACAGCCAGCATCACCGGGTACCTCGACCGGTTCATGGCGGATGCCCACCTGACCCCCGCCGGCATCGAGACGGTCTTCCTGACCGGGGGCACTTCTCTGATCCGGAGTCTCCGCTCGGAGTTTGTCGCCCGCTTCGGGGCCGGGAAGATCCGCGACGGCGAGGAGTTTACCAGTGTCGGCGACGGCCTGGCGCTGAGCGCCCCATTGTTCTTCCCGGAGCTGCATGGCTAGGTAAGCCTGTGTTCCCAGGAGCACCGTGTTCTGGACAGACGGCAGGGGTTCCAGCGCTGGCCTTGGTAACAGCGAAAAGGGGTCATGCCCCAACTCCTTAATTTTCCGGTACCTTTCGTTCGAGATACGGGAGTTCTTAAGATCGGAATTCCCTATAGCGGCAATGGCTGGCATTCAATTCGGCCGGCTATTTATCTGTTGTATAGTTCTATAGTTCAATAAGTTCCGTCGGATTTAAGGAGTTGGGGCATGACCCCTTTCCGTTTGAAAATCGGTCCCAATGGAGACAGCCGCGGGCGGCCCTCATGCGAACTGCCCGAAGAATACCTCCGTTTTGTATTCCATCCGAACGGCGTTGTTCTTCCGGCAGCGGTCGAACAGTCCTTCAAGGGACGCAATCATCGCCTCATGCCCGGGCTGTCCCTCCTTCGGCGCATACGACGATGAGAGAAGCCGTCCCTTCAGCCCCGCGAGGTCCAGGCTCTGGAAGTTTTCGAATTCCCGTCTTTCCCAATTCCCGGCACCGAAGAACAGGTCGAATTTCCCGGCCTTCGCGATGTGTTCGTGCCGGACGCTCCGAAAGTCCGTTCCAAACTCCTCCTTGATCCGCTCGTACCCGATTGCGAATTCCGATGCGTCGACAACGGTCGTATTCCAGATGACGGCGCACCAGCCGTCCCGCCGCAATATCCGCCGGAATTCCCTGCGGGCCCCGGGGAGATCAAACCAGTGAAATGCCTGGGCGCAGGTGATCAGCGAAACCGCGCCGTCCGGCAGCCCCGTTGCCTCCGCGGTGCCCGGCGCGCTTTCAAAGTTCGCGCAGGGGCGGAGCCAATCCTCCGCCGCCATCCGCATGGCGTCGTTGGGCTCCACTGCGAACACCTTGGCGCCCGTCTCAAGGAGCAATCGGGTGAAAATGCCCGTGCCGGCACCCACGTCCGCCACGACGCTTCCCGCCGACAGCCCCGCCTTCGCGACAAGGAATTGAATGAGTTCCGCCGGGTAGCCCGGACGATAGCGGACATAGTCGTCCACGCGGTCTGAAAACCGCTCCAATGGGTTGAGGTTCGAACTGTCAGGGCCTGACTCCATTAACGTCGATCCGCAGGTTGCGCAGGCTGAAGGCCACGCTGCGCGGATCCTGGGGGCTCTGCCGGATCGGCGGCTGATCGGTGACGAAACGCCAGGGCGTGTCACCGGGCGGAAGGTTCACGGAGGGGATCGCCACGCTCCGCAGGATCCCCGGCTGGAGGATTCCCTCCCAGACAATGCGCCCCGCCGCGTCGCAGATCTCGACCGTCCGCCGATCCTTTGAACGGAGGCCAAAGCCAACCGATACGCCCAGGGCCTGCGGGCGCGAGTTCCGCAGGACAAGCGCCGCGTCGCCCCCGGTCCATCGCCACCACTCCAGCCACGACCTCTCCTCCGGATACCAGGCGGCGCCGAATGCCACCCCGACCGGCTCGGTGCCGACCTCCGCCCGAAGCACTGCGGGCACCGTGCACAGGAAGCTCTCGCCCGGGGGCGGGCTCAGCACCGTCGGCGACGCGATAAAGGAGAGGTTGCCAAGCAGGAGCACGATCCACCAGCGGCGCCCGCGCGGGACAAGGATGTTGAAGGCGAGCAGCATCGGCAGCACGACGCGCGAAACGGCCCCGGGATAACCCTCCCAGACCGCGCTCCCGAGGACCGCGAGCAGCGCGGCGTACGCCGCACCGAGCCGCCACCAGGGGTCGGACCAGCGCGGGCGAAGGACGAGGAAAAGCAACTGCGTGGTGAGCGCCACCTGGACGAGGGCCATTCCCACCGCCAGGCGCGCGGGTCCCGCCGAGAAGAACCGCGCGATTTCCAGGCACTTGCCCCAGTAGCCGGCGAAGGGGGGCGCGAAATTGCGGGCCCCCGCCACGCCGCCGCCCCCGAGCCGGGCGGTCACGAACGCGATCCACGCGGCGAGGGGAATAAGGACCAGGGCCCACTGGCCCAGCGCGCGCAGCCAGGAAAGGCCGCGCTTGCCCCCGCCGGGGACAAGCGCGGCGCCCGCCAGCAGGTTGGTTTCCCTGCCAAGCCCGGAGACGCCGAACACGGCGGCGGCCAGCCAGGGCCTGCCGGTCTCCAGGAAGGCCATGCCGGCGGCGATCACGAGCAGGCTTGGGCCGTCCATCAGCGCGCTGCGCAGGCTGACACAGAGGCCGATCGAGGCGAGCACACCGGCCCAGCGCGCCCAGTTGCCCCAGTTCAGGGGGGGGAACCAGCGCAGCAGCAGTGCCGCCAGGAGAAGCCAGGCCGCGAGGTTTTCCACGGAGAATATCGCGAGCGCCCTCCCGGGATCGCCGCCGGCGAGCGCCCAGGCGGTCCAGCAGAAGAGGATCCGCCGGGCCCGGTAGGGAAGGTTGTCCACGGCCCGGAGGAGGTCCGGGCTGCCGAGCTGCGGCCGCATGGCGATCTGTGCGTAGTATTGGCCGTCGTATCCGTAAGAGTCCGGCTGGTCGTAGTGCGGAATCGACCGAAGCTCGGGAATATACCGGGCCTCACCCTTCGACCCGAATTCGACCAGGTAGGTGAATCCACGGTTCGGAAGGTAAAAATTGCCGCAAATCCAGAGAAAGGCCGCGATCGTCGCTCCGTAGGCGGCGCACAACGCCGGACGACCGCGACCGCCGAAAAAGAAATTGAGCTGTCGCACAAAAGTTGAGAAATCATCCCTCCCCCCACGATAAGGCAAGAATGGAATTCCCCTCGACTGTCCCGCCAGCGAATCCCCCGGGCCGCCGGCGGCCCGGAGCGCTTCTTGCGGCGGCGGCGCTCGCCGCGTACGCGGTCCTGCTGCTGCTCTTTATGGATCCATACGCGGGCGGCTCGGACACCTCCGGCTACCTCAACCACGCCCGGCTGCTCTACTCCGGCCGCGTGCACATACCGTTTCGCGCCCTGGAGGGCCTGCCCCCGGAGAAGGCGCCCTACGATGTCTATACCCCGCTCGGCCTGAAGCCGGCGCCGGACGGAAACGGCCTCGTGCCGACCTATCCCTCCGGGCTGCCCCTGCTTCTGGCGGCGGCCGCCCGGGCCGTCGGCTGGGTCGGAGCCGCCGCGCTGGTCGCCGTCGCACACGCCGTCATCGGAATCCTGCTGGTCTATGCGCTGGGCCGCGCATTCGGCCTCCCCCGGGCCTGGGCCGCCACCGGGGCGGTCATGGTGGCGGCCAGCCCGCTCTACGTCCTCTATTCCGTGCAGGTGATGAGCGACGTTCCGTCGCTTGCATGGGTCGCCGCCGCGCTGCTCGCCGCCTGGCGGGCCGGTGACCCCGACGGGCCCGGGGCCGGGCCGGGCTGGCGCTGGGCCCTGGCCTCGGGGGCCGCGCTCTCAGTGGCCGTCCTGATCCGGCCCAACAGCATCATCGCCCTCGCCCCGATCGCCGCGGCGCTCGGCCCGCGGGCCCGGCGCTGGCCTCCCCTGGTCCTGGGCGGCCTGCCCTGCGCCGCCTTCTTCTGCCTGCACGCCCGGGCCGCCTACGGGAGCCCACTGGCCACCGGCTACGGGGACAGCAGCTACCTCTTCTCGGCGGCGTGGGCGCCGCCCACCCTGGCCCACTTCGCGCTCTGGCTGCCGGTGCTCTTCACGCCCGCCGTCCTGGCCGCGGCGGGCCTGCCCTGGTCCCGGTCCGGCCCGGTGCGGGCCCGGGTTGTAATTGCTGTTTGGATACTCGTCTACCTGGCGTTCTACTCCTGCTATGCCCCCTCGCACGAGACCTGGTGGTACCTGCGCTTCCTGCTGCCCGCGGCGCCCGCGCTGGTCGCCGGCGGACTGCTCGTCATCCACGGCGCGGTCGGCCGCCGCTGCGGAGGGACCGCGTTCGCGGCCGCCCTCGCCCTCGTCCTTGCCAACGGCGCCCTGTTGACCCGGCACCTGGGCGTGCTGAACACCCGGGCGCACGACCGCACCTACCCGGCGGCCATGGACTGGATGGGCGCGCACCTGCCGCCCAACGCGCTGGTCGCCGCCTGGCAGACCAGCGGCGCGCTCTTCTACTACACCCCCTTCGCCTTTTTCCGCTGGGAAAACCTGGACGCGCGGAGCTTCGGGGTGATCACCGCCGCGGCGCAGCGGGCGGGCCGGCCGGTCTACGCCGCGCTCTTTCCCAAGGAGCGCGGCGCGGCCCTGACCGTGAACATGCGCGGCAACTGGACGCAGGTCGGCACCGCCGGAATCGTCACCCTGTGGAAATGGAGCCCCGGACCCGCGGCCGTGCGGATGATTGACGGTTCGACAATGGCCGGCGGCATTCGATAGTCGGGGTCCGCGTTTGGCCCATGCTCCTCGACCTCACCCACACCAGCCACACCCGGGCGCTGACCGGAATCCAGAGGGTCGCCCGGGGGCTGTGGGCGGAACTGGGGGCCGCGGCGGAGCCGGTCTGCTTCGATCCTTACGCCCAGGCCTGGCGGGCGCTGACGGCGACCGAGCGCGCCAACCTGGCCGCGGCTCCCGCGGGTGGAAAGCGCCGCGCCGTCTGGCCCCTCCGGACCCGGCTGGCGGGAATCGCCGGCCGCATTTTTTCCGGATCCACCCGCTGCCTTGTCCGCGGGGGTCCGGACGGTCTCCTCGCGCCGGAGATTTTCTCGCCCGGGGCGGCGGCCGCCCTGCCCGCCCTCTTCGCGGCAGTCCCGGGTCCGCGCGCCGCGGTGTTCTACGACGCCGTGGCCCTGAAGCGCCCCGAGCTGACCCCGGCGGGAACCGTCGCCCGCTATCCCGCCTATCTTCGCGAGTTGGAGGCCTTCGACGGCATAGCCGCAATCTCCGCGGACGCCCGCGATGCGCTCCTCGAGTACTGGGAGTGGCTCGGGGTGCGAAATCACCCCCCGGTTGCCGCGATCACGCTTGGAGTCGGCCGTCCGCCGGTGATCCCGAACCTGGAAAGGCGGGCGACCGTCGTCCTCTCGGTCGGGACAATCGAGGGCAGGAAGAACCACGCCGCGCTTCTCGACGCCTGCGCCGCGCTCTGGGACCGGGGCGCCCTCTTTGATCTCAGGCTGATTGGCGCGGCCCGGCCGGAGACGGGCCGCGCGGCCCTGGAACGAATCGCGGCGCTTCGCGCCCGGGGCCGCCCAGTGCGCCACGACGGCGTCGTGGACGACGCCGCGCTCGAGGCCGCCTACGCCGGGTGCGCGTTCACCGTCTATCCTTCGCTCATGGAGGGTTTCGGGCTTCCCGTCGCGGAGAGCTTGCTTCGCAGCCGGGCCTGCGTGTGCTCCGGCCGCGGCGCCCTCGGGGAGTCGGCCCGGGGCGGCGGCTGCCTGGCACTCGACTCCGTGGACGCCGCGAGCCTGGCCGGCGCGATCGGGAGCCTGATCGGGGACCGGGTCCTCCTGGCGCGCCTGGAAGCCGAGGCGCGGGGGCGAACGTTCAAGACGCCTGCGGATTACGCGCGGGAGATTCGGGATTGGATGGGCACGTTGCCCCGAAGGGGCAACGTTACAGAAACCTGAAACCTGAGACCTGAAACCTGAGTCGATCCTTCAAACCTTAGGATCGGCGGTCTTGGTGCCTTGGTTCGGTTTCAGGTTTCAGGTCTCAGGTTTCTGCAAGTTCCCTACTTCCACATCACCACCAGCCCCAGGCGCCGCAGGCGCAGGAACTGTGATGCGGCCCGGTAGAATCCCCAGAGCCTCTCGAGCTGGAGCATGAGCGGGCCGCGGGCGCGCAGGTAGTCGCGCCGGTACAGGCCCCGCGCGGCCTCGTGGGGGAGCGGCAGGAAGAGCGCCCTGCTGAAACCGATCCGCTTCCCCAGGCGCCAGATGTGGGACGGCGGCATGTCCTTCTCGTGGACGCCAAACTCGGAGACCGCATGCCGGGCCCGGGCGCTGCGGCTGTGCCCGCGCCCCGGTTCGAAGGCGAAGAGGACCCCTCCGGGCTTCAACGCCCGATGGGCCGCCGCGAGCGCTGCGGCCTCGTCCTCAGCGTGGTGCAGCGAGTCGTAGAAAAGCACGTAGTCGAAGAGCCGATCGGTCTGGAAACCCTCGTAGTCGGCCGCCTCAAACGCGGCCCCGGACACCCCGGTTTCCGCGGCGTGCGCGCGCGCCATCGCTATCGCGTCCTCGGCAATGTCCACACCCAGCACGTCGTAGCCCGCCCGGGCGAGAAAAAGCGTCGTCCAACCGGTGCCGCAGCCGAAATCGAGCACCGACCGCGGCGCCGGCTCGAGCATGAGGAGGAGCGAACCAAGGTTGCACAGGTATTTGCCGCAGTTCGGGTCCGAGAACGGCTTCTCCAGGGCGTGGCGACGCCCCTCCTCGCCGAGCCGCGCGTAGTACGCCTTTTCGCCTGCTTTCGGATCGTCGGACATCCGGCAAAGCGAAAACGATTTTCCGCATTCACTCAAACACCGAAGAGCAATTTGAACAGGAAGGTCGGGAAGACCGAGAAGGTCGATCCGTCACAACCCAACTACCTCCGGAGCCATTTCTGGATTCGCCGACCACAGTTGGTTCCAATGTTTGAATTTGGGCCCTTCCATTCCGGCCTTACCGGTCACACCGGCCTTCCTGTTCAAATGGATTGGAGTTCGGGTTCGTCCACGCGCTATTTCCGTTTGCCTCGGCCGAAGCGAAGCCGTAGGTTGGACCGCTAAACATGGCGATCTCGCTGTTCTCAAGGAATAAAAACGTGGTCCTGGCCCGCTGCCGGGAGGACCACGCCACGGCCATGAGGCACCGGTACTCGCCCTGGTACCACGCAATCGACTCGCAGCAGGGAACGACGGTCCGCCTCGACGGCCGGGACATGATCATGCTGGCGAGCAACGACTACCTTGGCCTGGCCTTTCATCCCAAGGTCGTCGAGGCGTCGGCCGCCGCCACGGTAAAATGGGGCACAAGCACCAACGGGGCCCGGCCCTCGAACGGATCGCGGCGCTTCCACATCGAGCTCGAGGAAAAGCTCGCGGCCTTCCTCGGGCGCGAGGCCTGCCACGTCCACGCCGCCGGTTACCTCTCATGCATGGCGGCGATCGCCTCCTTTGCCCAGCGCGGGGACATGATCTACGCCGACAAGAACATCCATTCCTGCCTCTGGGACGGCATCCGGCTCTCGATGGCCACCGTCGAGCGCTTCTCGCACAACAGCCCCGAGAATCTCCGGGAGGTGATCGCAACGACAAACCACGAGCACGCCGCCAAGCTGCTCGTCGTCGAGGGTGTCTACTCGATGGAGGGCCACATCGCCCGGCTTCCCGAGCTCGTCGAGGTCGCCGAGGAGCACGGCTGCTTCACGGTGCTCGACGACGCCCACGGCCTCGGCGTGCTCGGGCCCGGGGGCCGGGGGACCGCCGTCCATTTCGGGCTGAACGACAAGATCGACGTGACCTGCGGCAGCCTTTCCAAGTCGCTCGCGAGCACCGGCGGATTTATTGCCGGATCCCGCGAGGTGATCGAGTACCTCCGCACCCATTCCCGCCAGACGATCTTCAGCGCGGCCATCAGCCCGAGCCAGGCCGCAAGCGCCCAGGCGTCCCTCGAGGTGATCCAGACCGAACCGGAGCACCTCGAGCGCCTGTGGAGGAACACCCGGAAATACAAGGCGATCCTCAAGGACCTGGGCCTGGACATCTGGAACAGCGAGACCCCGGCCGTGCCGATCGTCCTGGGCTCCAAGGAGAGGGCGTACCCGTTCTGGCGAGCGCTCCTGGAGAAGGGCGTCTTCACGGTTCTCTCGATTGCGCCCGGGGTTCCGGTGGGCAAGGACCTGGTCCGAACTGCGATTTCCGCGATGCACACCGACGAGCAGCTCGAGAAGATCGCCGAGGCGATGGCGTACGCGGTGAAGAAATTGTAGGACGGGGGGCATTCAGATGTAGCCGGGGTCCCAGACCCCGGACGGCGGAGCCGATCTCCAATGCACCGGGGTCTGGGACCCCGGCTACAATCGATCCCGGCTACAATCGATCCCAGATACAATCGATCCCAGATAGAACCGATCCCGGCTACACGGAGTATTAGCTTGGATCAGGCCCCGAGCTTTTCCAGCAGCGTCCTCGCCGCATCCGCCCAGGTCGGAAGCGGGCGGGTTTGGGCCTCCCGGGCCAGCCTCGCATGGAGGGCGTCATCGGTGAGAATCCCCCTCAGGGCCTGCGCCCAGCCGGCGCGGTCTCCGGGTGGCACCAGCAGGCATCCCCCGCCGGCGGCATTCTCCCTCAGGGGCGGAATATCGCTTCCCACCACCGGTACGCCCCGCCAGAGCGACTCGAGGAGCGGCAGCCCGCTTCCCTCCGCGATCGTGGGAAAGACCGTCGCCCGCGCGCCCCTGAAAAGCCGCGAAAGCTCCGCGTCATCCGCCGCAGCGTGATGACGCAGCCCGCGATATTTCCGGCGAAGCGCCCGGATCCGCGCCGCAATCGGCGCACCAAAGTGCGGGTTCACCCGCCCCGCGATATGAAGGTCGAACTTCAGCCCCGAATCCCAGAGCTCCGTGCAGACATCCAGCAGGAACGATTGGTTCTTTCGAGGCTCGATTATTCCAACGCACAACAGTGCGTTGGAATAATCGCCCGCCGAAGCTCCGCGAGGCGGAGCGAAGGAGGGCCCCAGGCAATCGTCCGGCGAAGCTCCGCAATGCGGAGCGGAGTCGGACCCTAAGCAATCGCCCGCCGAAGCTCCGCGAGGCGGAGCGAAGGAGGGCCCCAGGCAATCGCCCGCCGGAGCTCCGCGCAGCGGAGCGTAGGAGGGCCCTAAGCAATCGCCCGTCGGAGCTCCGCTCCGCGGAGCGAAGTCGGGCCCCCCGTCAAAATCCGCCCCGAGCTGCAGCACGTCCACGGGCGGCGGATTCGGGACGCCGCGCCACTTCCAGAACCCCAGCAGCTCGTCCCTGCTTGCCGCGGAAATCGCGAATACCCGGTCAAAGTCCGCGAGCAGGCCCAGGTAGCCGGGGTGCCGCGCGACGCTCCGCGGCCAGGTGATGTGCGGGTGTTTCAGCGGTATCGCGTCATAGAAGATCGCGGCGCTGCGGCAGGTTCGGCCCCTGACAAAGCCGGTGATCCCCGGGCGCTCCCCCTCCGAGAACAGCTCGGCGGCCAGGAACCAGTCGGAGCGCGACACGGCGCGGTCCCAGCGGCGCCAGTCAACGGGGACGGCCGCCGTCCCGAGCGCGTCCCGCAGCCGACTGGCTGCCCGGACCAGTCCGGAGCGGGGGCGGGCGCCCGCGGCATTCGTCGCATCAAGGAAGATCATTGTCTTGCGGGGCGGCGATCGCCGCGGCAAACCGCTCCTGAAGCCGCCCGGCATTCCGGCGGGCGTCAAAATTGCCCTCCACCCATTTCCGCGCGGCCGCGCGCAAGCCCTCGGCAAGCCCGTCGTCCGTCGACAGGCGCCGGAGGGCGGCAACCCAGAGCTCGGGCGCATCCACGGGGGCCACCAGGCCGGTGCGGCCGTCCTCGACGGCCTCCGTCGTGCCGGCGGTCGGCGAGGTCAGGACGAGCACCCCGATCGCCATCGCCTCGGGGATGACGTTCGGGAGCCCGTCGCGGTCGCCGCTGGGCGCGATCACGCCGGTGTGCAGGAGGACGTCCGCCTCCAGGAGTTCTCCCCACACCTCGTGGTTGGGCAGATGCCCCGTAAAGGTGACGTCCGCGGCGACGCCCAGCCGGCCGGCGAGCCGTTCTAGCTCGGGACCCAGGGGGCCCTCGCCGACTATCCGCGCCGAGTAGGCGACACCGGCAGCGCGGAGGGCCGCGTAAACGTGCAACTGCCGGTCCAGCCCCTTCTTTTCGACCAGCCGGGCGACGCAGATCAGCCGCAGCGGCGAGCGCGAGTGCCTCAGGGGCTTCATGTCCGGAAGCCGGTCCAGCCCGCGGCGGATGCAGACAACCTTCCCCCCGGGAAGCCCCCGCTCGACGAGGGTCAGGCGGGCCATCTCCGTGGAGGTGTGGATGAACGCGGCCGGCTCGAGCTTCTCGCGCAGCCACCAGTCGCCCCCGTGCTCGTAGATGTCGTAGGCGTGGGCTCCGGCGCTGTAGCGGTGCCCGTCCAGCGCGGCCAGGATCCACGCCGCGGTCGCCGGCGCGCCGCCCCACACCGCGTGGATGTGCGCCGGCGGATTGCGCCGGAAGGAGCGCGCGTGGATGCAGGCGAACCCCGCCCCGAGCATGTTCTCCCAGAAATTGATCCACGAGGGGGGCCGGCGGGTCGCCAGGCCCCGGACAAGCCGCCCCAGGACGCGGGGTCGGCGCCACGCCTCGCGGGGGAGCACCCAGGCCAGCGTGAGCAGCCGCCACTTGTTGAACCGCTCCACCGGCATCCCGCGGAAGGACGCCTCGCCGCCCCAGAGCGAGTAGAGCCGAAGGTCGGCCCCCTGGGCCCGCAGCGCAATGACCTCGCGCTGAAGAAACGTCTCCGTCGGCTTCGGAAACGTGGTGAAGATGTAGGCGATCATCTCGCCGGTCCCCAGCGACGGGTGAAGGGGTAGTAGATGAAAAGGGGGCGGCCCACGGCGTCCTTCGCCGGCACAAATCCCCAGACGCGCCCGTCGGCGCTCAGGGGGGAATTGTCACCCATCGCAAAATAGGAATGCGGGGGAACGGTGAGCGTGCTTCCCCTCGCCAGGTAGATGCCGTTGGGCAGCGTGTCCCCGTACGTGTAGCCGGGGTATGGCGGTGTCCGCGAGGCCTCGAGCTCGAAGGCCCGCGCGCCGGTGATCGGCCTTCCATTCCGGTAGAGGGCCGGCGAGCGCACCTCCATCACGTCGCCGGGGACGCCGACCAGCCGCTTGATGTAGTAATCCTCCTTCCCGATCCCGGGAATGTGGTCGGTGCGGAACACGAAGGCCTGCCCGACGACCGGCCGCATGAAGTGAAAGCTCAGGCGGTCGACAAAGAGCTGGTCCCCGGTCATCAGGTCGAAGCGAAGAATCGGGTCCCCCTGCCTGACGGTCCGGCTCAGCCGGAGGGTGACGGTGTGCACCATGTCGCCGGACGCGTCGCTCGCCCGGATCCACGAGCCCTCCATGCGCCCCTCGTGGGCCTGCTGCTCCAGGAAGCGGTAGAAGCCCTCGTCCCCGCCGAAGTAGGTCTCGCGGAAAACCTTGTCGAACTCGTCAAAGTCGAGCGGCACCTGGACGACCGCCGGCGCCCCGTCCACGAGGAAGGTGTACTCGCGGACCTGGGTGGGAAAAACCAGCCAGGAGCGGGCGCTTTTCACCGTGCAGGCCAGCGCCCCGTTCTGGAAAAACTGGGCGGAGACCTCGCCGGACTTCGGGGCCGTCACCAGCTTGCGCTGGGCGCCGAACGCGAGAAGGCGGAAGGCCTGCCCGAGCTTCCCGGGGACCGCCGCCCCGGGAGGCAGGTTCTCGGCCGTCATCCCGTAGTAGGTCGGCCACATCGAGTTGGTCGGGATCTTGAAGGGCTGGACGAAATAGGTGCGGATCGCGAGGATGACGAGGGCCGCGACCAGAAAAAACTCGACGTTCTCGCCCAGCGAGGTCTTCGGGTAGACCGATCCGCCGGTCCGGCGCAGGACGCCCTCCAGCGCCTCGATCCCGAGCTTGAGCTTCCCCGCGTCCGCCCGGTCCCGAAGGCGGTTCTGCAGGTCATCGCGGCGCGCCGTCAGTTCCGCGGCCTCGGCTTCGCCGAGCAGGTCCCGCCGGAAGTTCCAGACCTTGGCGGCCAGGTCCAGCCAGTTGGCCGCGTTGCGCCGCATCCGGGACTCCTGGGAGGTGAGGAAGGGAAGCATGGTCAGCGGTTCCGCAGCACCTGGATGAAGGCGTCGGGGGGGATGGAGACCTTGCCGAACTGCTTCATCTTCTTCTTCCCCTCCTTCTGCTTGTCCAGGAGCTTTCGCTTGCGGCTGATGTCGCCGCCATAGCACTTGGCGGTGACGTCCTTGCGCATTTCCCTGACGCTCTCGCGGGCGATCACCTTGCCGCCGATCGCCGCCTGGATCGCCACCTTGAACATCTGCGGGGGAATGATCGCGGCGAGCTTCTCGCAGAGCTCCCGGCCCCGCTTCTCGGCGTTGTTCCGGTGCACGATGCTCGCGAAGGCGTCCACCGGGTCGCCGTTGACCAGGATCTCCATCTTCACGAGGTCGGCGGGGCGATAGTCGCCCAGTTCATAGTCCATCGAGCCATAGCCGTGGGTGATGCTCTTGAGCCGGTCGTTGAAATCAACGAGAATCTCGTTGAGCGGCAGCACGGCGGTGAGCATGACGCGCGTGGCGTCGAGCGTCTCCGTGTGCTCCACGATGCCGCGCTTTTCCATGATCATGGCCAGGAGGTCTCCCATCGAGTCATTGGGTATGTGGATCGACGCCCGGATCGTTGGTTCCCTGATTTCCGTGATGGTGCCCGGATCCGGGAGGTTCACCGGGTTGTCGACCTCGATTTCCCCGCCGCCCTGCTTGATCACCCGGTAGATGACGCTCGGGTACGTGGAGATGATCTGGACGCCGTGCTCGCGCAGGATCCGCTCCTGGATGATCTCCATGTGCAGGAGCCCGAGGAAGCCGCAGCGGAAGCCGAAGCCCAGGGCGATCGAGGTCTCCTGCGAGTAGACGAAGGCCGAGTCGTTCAGGCGCAGGCGCCCCAGCGCGGCCTTGAGCTTCTCGTAGTCCGAGGCCTCGATCGGGTAGAGCCCGCAGTAGACCATCGGCCGGACCTCCTTGTAGCCGGGAAGCATCCCGGTGGCCGGCTTGCTGCCGAGCGTGATCGTGTCGCCGGTCTTGATGTCGGCCGGATCCTTGATGTTCGAGACAACGTAGCCCACGTCGCCCGCCCCCAGCGAGGCGATCTTCTCCATCTTCGGGGTGAAGATGCCGACCTCCTTCACCTCGGACTTCTGGCCCGAGCTCATGAGCATCATCACGTCGCCGGCCCGCAGCGTGCCGGAGAAGATGCGCAGGTAGGCGATGACCCCCCGGTAGGAGTCGAAGAGCGAATCAAAGACCAGGGCGCGGGTCTGCGGGTAGGCGGTCCCCTGCGGCGGCGGGATCCGCGCGACGATCGCCTCGAGGATGTCCTCGATCCCGATCCCGGACTTGCCGCTGGCCAGGATCGCCTCGTCGCCCGAGATCGCCAGGATGTCCTCGAGCTGCTTCGTGCAAAGCTCCAGGTTGGCCGCGGGAAGGTCGATCTTGTTGATGACGGGGATCACCTTGAGCTTCTGGGCGAAGGCCAGGTGGGCGTTGGCGACGGTCTGCGCCTCCACGCCCTGCCCGGCGTCGATGAGCAGCAGCGCCCCCTCGCAGGCCGCCAGGCTGCGCGAGACCTCGTAGGAGAAGTCCACGTGCCCGGGGGTGTCCATGAGGTTCAGCTTGTAGATGCGCCCGTCCTTCGCCGGGTAGTGCATCGTAACCGGGTGCGACTTGATCGTGATGCCGCGCTCCTTCTCCAGGTCCATCGAGTCGAGGTGCTGGGCGGTCATGACGCGCCGCGACACGGTGTTCGTGTACTCCAGCAGCCGGTCGGAGAGCGTGGTCTTGCCGTGGTCGACGTGCGCGATGATGCAGAAATTGCGTGTGAGGGGCGCGTCCAAGGGAAGGGTGTCTAGGTGGCCGCGAGGTCGGAATTCTCGCTGAAGGACTTCACGCTCCACGCCCGGTCGATCCGGCGGGCGAGCCCCGCCAGCACGCCCCCGGGACCGAGTTCCCAGAATTCCGTCGCGCCGGCGGCCGCCGCGGCCCTCATGCAGTCCTCCCAGAGGACCGGGGAGACGACCTGCCGGGCCAGCGCCGCGCGGATCGCGTCGGGATCGCCGAGCGTGCGCCCGGTCGTGTTTGAAAACACCGCGCAGCGAGGCGCGGCGAAGGGGACGGTCTTCAGGAAGGCCTCAAACGCCGCGCGGGCCGGCTCCATGAGGCGGCTGTGGTAGGCGCCCGCCACGTTGAGCGGGATCACCTTCTTGATGCCGCGCGACTTCGCGGCGGCGACCGCCGCCTCGACCCGCGCCTTCTCGCCGGAGACGATGATCTGCCCCGGGGCGTTGAAGTTCGCCGCCTCGATCCCGAATTCCGCGCAGAGGGCGGCCACGGCCGCCCGCTCCTCGCCCACGATGGCGGCCATGCCCCCGGTGCTCCGCTCGCAGGCCTCCTGCATCAGGCGCCCGCGCTCGGCCACCACGCGCAGGCCCGTCGCAAAGTCGCACGCGCCCGCGGCGGCGATCGCGGTGATCTCCCCAAGGCTGAGCCCCAGCGTGATCGCCGGCTCGGCCGCCGCCCCGCGCGCCGCGCGGAGCGCCGCGAAGAGCGCCATCCCGTGCACGTAGAGCGCCGGCTGGCAGACCCGCGTCTCGGTCAGGGCCGCCTCGGGCCCATCGAAGCTGACCGCGGCCAGGTCCCATCCGAGGATGCGGCCGGCCTCCGCATACAGGTCGCGAACGGCGGGAAGGGCGTCGTGCAGCGACTTTCCCATGCCGACTTTCTGGGCCCCCTGGCCTGCGAACATGATGGCGAGCATTTTTGGCGTTGCTGAAGGTGGTGCGTGGCAGCGTGAAAATTCCGTGAACCTGACAGACAACCGTCCGGGACCCCGGAATCCAAGCATTATTATGCGCGCAATCCAATAGGCATTGCCAGATCCCCGCCGATTCGATGAGGATGGGGGCAAAGGCCCGACCTCCCATGCCCCCGAAAAGAAAGCTCACCGGCACCCTAACCGCCATGGTCACGCCGTTCCGGCGCGGCAAGGTCGCCCATGACGAACTGGCCCGGCTTGTCGAGTTCCAGATCCGGGGCGGAATCGACGGGCTAGTCCCCGTCGGGACGACCGGGGAGTCGCCCACGCTCACCCACGAGGAGCACATCGCGGTCATCGGGACCGTGGTCGCCGCCGCGCGCGGGCGCGTGCCGGTGGTCGCCGGGACCGGTTCCAACGCGACGCACGAGGCCGTCGAGCTCACCCGGCTCGCCCACGAGGCCGGCGCGGACGCGATGCTCCTGGTCGCGCCCTACTACAACAAGCCGAGCCAGGAGGGCCTGTTCCGCCATTTCGCGGCCGTGGCCGAGTGCACGGACCGCCCCATCATCCTCTACTCGATCCCGGGCCGGTGCGTGATCGAGATCGGCGTGCCGGTCATCGAGCGGCTCCGGGCCCGCTTCCCGCATGTGGCCTGGATCAAGGAGTCCGGCGGCAACGTCGACCGGGTGGACCAGATCAAGCAGGCCCTCGGGCGGGACATCACCGTCCTGAGCGGCGAGGATTCCCTGACGCTGCCCTTCATGGCGGTCGGGGCGGAGGGCGTGATCAGCGTGGCCTCCAACCTCTTTGTCAGGGAGGTCTCCGGGATGGTTCGCTCGGCGCTGGCCGGCGACTACGCATCCGCGCTGCGGCAGCACCGTCGGCTCTACCCGATGTTCCGCGCGATCTTCGTCGAGCCCAACCCGGTCCCGATCAAGGCCGCGCTGGCGCGCGCCGGCGTGATCTCCTCCCCGGAGGTCCGGCTTCCCCTCTGCGAAATGGCCGCGGGCAACCGCGCGCTGCTCAACTCCGTGATCGCGGCCCTTCGCCGCTGAGCCGCCCCAGCCATGCCAATCACCATCCTCATCAACGGCGCGAAGGGGCGCATGGGCCGCGTGATCGCCGCTGAGGCGCCCGCCCTGGGCGTCACGGTCGCCGGCGCCGCCGACGTGGGCGACGACCTGGGCGCCCAGGCTGCGTCCTGCGACGTGATCGTCGACTTCAGCTCCCCGTCCGCGACCCACGGCGTGCTTGAGCTGGCGGCCGCCCGGCACAAGGCGGTGGTGATCGGGACCACCGGGCACAGCGCGACCGAAAAGGCCCGGCTGATCGCGCTGGCCGCCCGGGTCCCCTGCGTCTGGGCGGGAAACTACTCGGTGGGGGTTAACCTGCTTTATGCGCTCACCCGGCGCGCCGCGCGGGTGCTCGGCCCGGACTACGACGCCGAGGTCGTCGAGATGCACCACCGCTTCAAGAAGGACGCGCCGAGCGGGACCGCGGCCCGCCTCCTTGAGATCATCCTTGAGGAGCGCAGGCAGGGCAGCGGGGCCCTGCGCCACGGCCGGCACGGGATCACCGGCGAGCGTCCCGACGGCGAGGTTGGAATCCACTCGCTGCGCGGCGGCGACGTCGTCGGAGACCACACGGTGATCTTCGCGGCACTGGGCGAGCGGCTTGAGCTGTCCCACAAGGCGTCGGACCGCGCGATCTTCGCGCGCGGCGCCCTGCGCGCGGCGCAGTGGGTCGCCGGCCGGCCGGCCGGGGTCTACGACATGCAGGACGTCCTCGGGCTGGCATGATCACCTCGATCGAAGGCACGCTGGCCTCCGCGGGGCCCCTGCGCGCGGTGATCGAGGTCGGCGGCTTTGGGTACGAGGTGAATGTCCCGGTGACAACCGCCGAGCGGCTGCCGCCGGCGGGAGCGCCGGTCAGGCTGCATACGCTCGTGATCTACCGGGAGGACTCGCAGACCCTCTACGGCTTCGCGACCGCCCCGGAGCGCGATTTTTTCCGCCTGATGATCGAGAACGTCACCGGCGTGGGGCCGAAGGTGGCCCTGAGCATCATGAGCCGGTTGTCGCTGCCCCTCCTCGAGGGGGCGATCCGGTCCGGCGACATCGACACGCTGGCCAAGTGCCAGGGGATCGGCCGGAAGACGGCCGAGCGGCTCGTCGTCGAGCTGAAGGCGCGCGTGCAGGGAGGGGCGGGCGATGGCGCCACCGCAGGAATTGCAGGCGGGGCGCCGGCCGGGGAGAACCCCCACAGGGACGCCGTCTCAGCCCTGGTCGCCCTGGGTTACCGCGCCGCGGACGCCGACCAATCCGTCCGCAAGGCGGCGCTGGTGCTCGGCCCCGGCGCAACGACCGAGAGCCTGATCAAGAAGGCGTTAAGTTAGCCCACGCAGTGGTTTGAGGGTGGAGCGCGATCTCCGAGCGCGCTTGTCCGGCAACTGAGTCAAG
>CAITEC010000035.1 GCA_903891325.1 uncultured Opitutaceae bacterium | reverse complement strand
GAGCCTGACCCCGTCTGGGTGGATTTTACGTCTGGCGGGCGGGGCTCGTTGGGGTCATTTCCGAAGGGATGAAGGCCCTCTCGGTACTTGGGACGTGCTCCGGCGCCGGCAAGAGCTGGGTGGCGACGGCATTCTGCGCGTGGCTGCGGGGCCAGGGGGTCCGCGTCGCCCCCTTCAAGGCTCAGAACATGTCCAACACCGCCTGGGCCACGGCCGACGGGGGCGAGATCGCCCGCTCACAGGCCGTCCAGGCCGAGGCCTGCGGGCTGGAGCCCACGCCCGAGATGAACCCGATCCTGCTCAAGCCGACCAGTATCTCGGGTTCGCAGCTTGTGCTCCACGGGAAGGCCCAGGGCCACTTCGCGGCCATGGAATACTACCGGAATTTCGACCGGCTCTGGCGGGAGGTCACCGATGTCCTCGACGGCTGGCGGGACCGCTGCGACGTCCTCGTCCTCGAGGGGGCCGGCAGCCCCGTCGAGCTCAACCTCCTGGATCGCGACCTGGTCAATCTCCGGCCGATCCGCCACCTCGACGGTCGCTGGGTGCTCGTAGGCGATATCGACCGGGGCGGAATCTACGCGCAGCTCGCGGGGACCTGGAACCTCATGGACCCCGACGACCGGCGCCGCGGGCTCGGCGCGATCGTCAACCGGTTCCGCGGCGACCTGCGGCTCTTTCCCGACCCGGAGACCTACCTGGCGCCGCACGCGCCGGGCTTCCGGGTGCTCGGCACCGTTCCGCTTCGCCGCGACCTGCAGCCCGAGGAGGAGGACGGTCTGGTCGCCTCCGACGAGGACCGCGGAAGCGGCGAACTGATCGCCTGGCTGCGCCTGCCCCACGCCGCAAATCTCACCGACTGCCAGCCCTGGTGGTCGGACGAGGGGGTCCGCACGCGCTGGGTCGCCCTGCCGGCCGACCTGGCAAACGCCCGCGCCATCGTGATCCCGGGGTCCAAGAACACGATCGCGGACCTCCGGTGGCTGAAGGCAACCGGCCTTGCTCCAGCCGTTGTCGCCGCGGCCGGCCGCGGCGTGCCCGTGATCGGGCTTTGCGGCGGCTACCAGATGCTCGGGGAGGGCGTGTGCGACCCGGCGGGCATCGCCGGCGACGCCGGTGAGGAGGCTGGGCTCGGACTCCTTCCCTCCCGGACAACCTTCTCAGCCGACAAAGTCGTCCGCCAGGTGACCGCCGAATGCGACGGCCGGGAGTGGGCCGCCTACGAGATCCACATGGGCCGCACGGAATTCCGCACGCCGGTGGAAAGCCTGCACACGGTCCACGACAAGGGCGTCGCCCGGGCGGAGGGGGCGCGCCACGGCACCGTGTGGGGAACCTACCTTCACGGCTGGTTCGAGGCCCCGGAAGTCAGGAGGCGGGTCGCCGCCGCCGCGGGAATGGCCGGCCACCGGGCGCATCCGCTCCCCTGGGCCGAGCAGCGGCAGGCGGTGTACACGGCGATGGCAGCCCACCTTGCGGCCCACCTGGACCTGGACCCGGTGCGCCGTTATCTAAAACTTTGAAGGTGGAGCGCGATCTCCGAGCGCTGGATCGAATGTAGCCGGGGTCCCTGACCCCGGAATTCGGAGACCGCAAGCCCCGGGGTCTGGGACCCCGGCTACAATTCGGAGTTAGGACGCGGGACGCGGCAGGATCCCGATCCGCCGCGCCTCCTCCGGAAAGAGTTCGCGCCAGATCCTATCCACGGTGGCCCCGTAGTCCCAGTCCCGCGAAAGCGGCTTCCACCCCAGGCCGTCCATGACGATCGTGGCGAGCTGGATGGGAAGCTGCTCGTCGGTTCCCTCGAGCATGGCCGAGTGGGTATGGGATGTCTCCCATCCGTGCCGCATCCCAAAGGAGAGCGATCGGAGGGCCAGGTAGACCTTTTCCGGGGTCAGGTCCGTCCCCAGCGCCAGTTCCTTGCGCGCGACCGCCTCGCGGACAATCCCCAGGCTGATGCTCATGAGTTCCGCCGACGTGCGGCCGATCACCTCGCTGCGCTTTGGATTGATGATCCCCGCCCGGACGTTCATCGCGCGCTCAATCCGCTCGAAATCGGGATGGAGTTCGTAGATCACCCGCCGCGCCACCTCGAGCGCGAGCATCCTCTCCCGCGATCCGCCGTGAAACAACGCCGCCTTCCGGTACAGCTCCAGCCGGATTCCCAGCGGTTGAATCATGAGCGCGGCCAGCAGGTCCTCCATCGAGCAGAAGTGCTGGTAGATCGTGCCCTTCGAGTAGGGCGTCGCGTGCGCCAGCCCCTCCATCGTGAGCCCGTTGATGCCCGCCGGGCCGGTCAGCAGCTTTCGCGCGATGGCCAGCAACTCGCGCTCGCGATCGGCGATCGCCTGTCGTTTCGAGGGAGTCGGGGGCACTGGGTCGTCGGTTGCTGGCTGGCGCTGATCCGCCTTTCCCCGCGATTCTTGCCACAAAATGGCGCTCAAGCCTACCCGAAAATGGCCACCCAGGCGACCAGGCCGCCTATCGCCACGAGGGTCACGGGAACGCCCAGCCGGGCAAATTCGCGGAAGGAGACGTTCACTCCGATCCCGCGGGCCTGCTGGGCGACGATGATGTTCGATACGCTCCCGATGAGGATCAGGCTCCCGCCAAAGCTGTTGGCCAGGGCGAGCACATAGGCCGTCTCCGGATGGGCAAGGGGGACGACCTTCAGGAGGAGCATGACCGCCGCGGCATTGCCCACGAGGTTGGACAGGCCCGCGGTCGCAAGGGCGAGCGTGGCCGGGTGCGCCAGGTTGACTCCCGCCCCCGAAAGCCAGCGCACGGCGGTTTCGCCGTAGCCGGTGGATTGGAAGGCCCCGGTGACAACGAAGAGGGCGGCAAAGAGGATCAGGATCGGCCAGTCGACCAGCCCCAGGAGGTCCTCAGTGCGGTACTTCCGGCTGGCCAGGTGGATCCCCGCCGCCGCGAGGGCGACAACCTCCATGGGAAGAGGGGAGAAGAGCAGGCCGACCACGACCGCGAGGATGACCAACCCCTTGACCGTGTGCCCGAGGTTGAAGGGATAGTCCGGCGCGGCGACCGGTCCGGTGCCGGGCGACGCTCGCAACGAGGCGCGGGAGAGGTACCAGATGATCCCGTAGGAGGACGCGAAGGCGAAGGCAACCGGGATGCAGCTCCACGCGATGTAGCGTCCGAATCCCAGGCTGGCGACCTGCCCGATCATCATGTCCTGGGGATTGCCAATCAGGGTCGCGGCGGCGCCGATGTTGCTGGCGATCGCTAGCGCCACGAGAAAGGGAACCGGGTTCAACCCCTTCCTGAGGAGGGCGGCGCCGACAATGGGCGCAAAGACGAAGCAGACGATATCGTGGTTCAGGAAGGAGGAAAGGACAGCGGCGCCGGCCATCAGCGCAAAAAGGAAGGCGGCCGGATGCTCCAGCCGCAGCGCGAGCGCGCCCGCCACCCGGTCGTAAAAACCGCTCATCCTCAATTGGGCGGAAATGACGAAGAAGCCGAAGAGCATGAGGATCGTCGGCCAGTTGACGTACCCGATCACCGCGGAGGTCCGCACCCCGCCGAAGAGCATCATCCCAATCGCGCCCAGCAGGGCGATCCCGACGCGGTTGAGCTTCAACCCCGGGATGCGGCCGATCGCCACTCCGGCATAGGTGGCCGCAAAGATCAGCAGGACGGTCAGGCGCAAAGGGACTCCATGGCCGCCCGCTGCTCCTCCATGCTGCGCAGCAGCGCAAACTGGTTGCGCGCGCGGTCGAGGTTGTGCGTGGGGCGGCGCGTCTTGAAGTAGATGTCTCCGTCGAGGAAGTCCGTGAGGAAGCGGATCCCGATCTCGAAGGTGATGACCCTGCCGGCCAGGGCCAGGTTGGCCACCTCCGCGGCGTTGAGCAGGGGCCCGGCCCCCGCGCGGTAGCCCTCGACCAGCGCGGCGAAGACGGGCATCTGCATGCGGACCAGCGAGAGGTCGGCCTCGTCCTCGGCCGCCGCGTTCGTCGCGGAGCGGGCCATGTCCCCGAAATCGTAGAGCGCGAGCCCGGGCATCACCGTGTCCAGGTCGATGATGCAAAGCGCCTTTCCCGTGGCGTCGTCGAGCATCACGTTGTTGAGCTTGGTGTCGTTGTGGGTGATCCGCTCGGGGATCGCCCCGGACGCCTGGAGGCCGAGCAGCGAGTCGACGAGCGCCTCCCGGCTCCGGGCGAAGCCGATCTCGGCGGCGGCCGCCGCCGCCCGGCCCGCGGCGTCGGCGCGGGCCGAGCGCTCCAGGTTGTCGAAGCGCCGGCGGGTGTCGTGAAAATGGGGGATCGTCTCCCGGAGCCGCGGGGCGGGCAGGTCGGCCAGGAGCCGCTGGAATTCCCCAAAGGCCTGGGCGGCCACGCGGGCCTGGGCGGGGGACTCGATCTTGTCGAAGGACGTGGCCCCCTCGATGAAGTCGTAGGCCCGCCAGGAACCGCCCTCCGCATCCCGCCAGAAGGGCGCGCCGTCCCGGGTGGGGACCAGGGTCAGGGCGCGCCGGGCCGCATCGGGTCCCCCGTCCGCCGCCACCCGCCGGGCGGCATGCGCGCAGACCCGCGCGATATTCTCCATGAGCGCGTCCACGTCCTTGAACACCCGCGTGTTGATCCGCTGGAGCACGTAGCGCCGCCGGCACCCCTCCTGGTCAAACGAGACCGCGTACGTGTCGTTGATATGCCCGCTCCCATGGGACCGCCCATCGACAAACCGGCCGGAAAATGGAAAACGGCCGCAAACCGCGGCCAGATCGGGAAGGGAGGAGGGGGAGGACACGGGGGCGGCGGGAAACAAGTAGGGCGAAAGGGCTTAGGCGGAAAGGAAAACCTGATGCTCCCTCCCGCCGCATCCTTCCCCCGCCTCCCCCCCCCCAAGGCAACCCAACCATCTGCAAATCGCTAACCAGTCCCCGGGGGCGGTTCTGCCCCAAATTGATCCGAAAGGTTCCCGGAGCGGCATTAGCGAAGCTCATTGGTCGCCTCTGGCCGTCCCCCCATGAGGCGGGACGGCGGTATGGCGACCAGATCGGGAATTGCGAAGCGGAGCCGCGGAGGGGACCTTTCGGATCAAATTGGGGCAGAACCGGGGGTAAAAGGTGGTTGACACCCCCCCGGCGTTCCGTAGCTATTGACCCCTTTTCTCATGAAGACTTTCCAGGCAAAGAAGGAGGCTGTGCAGCCCAAATGGTATCTCATTGATGCCGAGGGCCAGGTTCTCGGCCGTCTGGCCGTCAAGGCCGCCAACATCATCCGCGGCCGCAACAAGGCCTCCTACACCCCCCACGTCGACACCGGCGACTTCCTCGTGATCATCAACGCGGAGAAGGTCGTTCTCACCGGCAAGAAGGAGGAGCAGAACAAGTACATGTTTTTCTCCGGGTTTGTCGGTGGCGAGAGCCGCCGCAGCGTCAAGCTGATGCGCGAGAAGAACCCCCAGTTCATCATCACCCACGCGGTCAAGGGGATGCTCCCGAAGAACCGTATCGCCGCCGACATGCTGACCAAGCTCCGCGTATTCGCCGGCGCCCAGCACACCCACGAGGCGCAGAACCCGATCAAGATTTCAGCCTGACCCGCCCCATGAGCATTTCACCCACCGAAGTTTACCTCGGCACCGGCCGCCGCAAGACCGCCACCGCCCGCATCCGCCTCACCGCCGGCACCGGCAAGCTGACCGTCAACGGCCGGAACTTCGACGGCTACTTCTCGCACGAGAATTTCGCCCGCCAGGCCTACGCCCCCCTTCTCACGGTTGAACTCAAGGACAAGATCGACGTCGTCGCCAACGTGAGCGGCGGCGGGGTCGCCGGCCAGGCCGGGGCTGTCGCCCACGGCATCGCCCGCGCCCTCCAGAAGATGAACCGCGAGCTTCGCCCCGCCCTCAAGAAGGCCGGCCACATCAAGCGCGACCCGCGCGAGAAGGAACGCAAGAAGGCCGGCCAGCCCGGCGCCCGCAAGCGCTTCCAGTTCTCGAAGCGCTGATTTAGTCCTTTTCGTCGGGGCCGGGATTCGGAAGCATATGGAACACCTTATGCTTCAAAGAAGTTCCATGAGGATCCGCCGCACCCTTCGTTTTTCCCTGCTGGCCCTGACGGCCGTCCCGGTCGCGCACGCCCATCCCGGGCACGGCCCCGCCGATCTTGCCGCCGGGTTCAGCCATCCCTTTACCGGCTGGGATCATCTGCTCGCCATGGTGGCTGTCGGCCTCTGGGCGGCCCAGGCCGGCGGGCGGACCCGCTGGCTCCTCCCCCTCTCCTTTGTATCGGCGATGCTCGTCGGCGCGGCCGCCGGAATTGCCGGCCTGGCCCCAGCGGGGGTCGACTCCCTCATCGTTGGCTCCGTGTTGATCCTCGGGCTCCTCGTGGCCGGCGCGGTGTCGCTGCCCCCGCTCTTCGGCTGCTCGCTGGCCGCGCTGGCGGGCGCCTTCCATGGCCTGGCCCACGGCGCCGAGATGCCGCTTCAGGCCGACAGCATCCGCTTTCTCGCGGGCATGGTCGCGGGCACGGCCCTGCTCCACGCAGCCGGGTTCTTTGGCGGACTCCTTGCGGCCCGGCACAGCCGGGCGATCGTGCGGTTTGCCGGGGTGGGCGTGGCGGCTGGCGGATTGGCGCTTCTTCTGGGTTGAGCGCGTGCGCCTCGGCGTATCTGCTCACTCCCGATGAACCTGGTTCGATCCGCGCTTCGGTCCCCCGTCCCCGACCTTCCCGAGATCGCTGTTCGCGCGGACCGGCAGAAGCTGGCCAAGCGCCTCTGGCGGGGTGCGGCCGACGACGGGACCGACTTCGGGTTTGAGCTGGAGACGCCGCTCTCGCACGGGGACGCCGTCTGGGCCACGCCGGCGGCGAAGTACGTCGTCCGCCAGGCCCCCGAGCCCGTCCTCGAGATTCCCCTCGACGTCCCCCCGGACGCCGCGGCGGTCATCGGGTGGGCCGTGGGCAACCTGCACTTCGCGATCGAGTCCCAGCGGACCCGGCTCCTGGCCCCGGACGACACCGGCCTGCGCCAGGCGCTCGACCGGATGGGCATCCACTACCACGAGGCCGTCGAGGTCTTTCAGCCGCATCGCTTCGCGGGAAGCCTGGCCGGACACGGGCACGCGCATGGGCACCACCACCACTGATCTATCGCCGCTCTGGGTCGCGCGCCTGCTCCAGGCCTCCGACTCGCTCTATCCGACCGGCGCCTACGCCCACTCCTTCGGGCTGGAGGGGCTCACCCAGGAAGGCTCGGTCGCCGCCCTGCCCGCACTCAGGGAATTTGTGCTCGACCACGCCCTTCCGGCGCTGGCGGCGACCGACCTGCCTGTCGCGGCACGCGCGTGGGCTGCCGCAGGGGAGCCTGTGGACTGGAATCGGCTGCGCCGGCTCTGCCAGCTCGGGAGCGCGCTTCGCGGCGCGCGCGAGCTCCGCGAGGGTTCGGAGGCGATCGGCCGGCAGAGGGCCGCACTGGCGGCCCGGCTGCACGGCGGCGTGGCGGCGGAATTTGAGCGCCGCGCCCTGGCGGGGGGCTGGCCGACGCCCGGCTGCGTCAGCGCCGCGATTGAGGCCCGCGCGATCGGCGCCCCGCTGGAGGCGGTTCTCGCCGGGCTCATCTACTCGACCGCAGCCGGGCTCGTCTCGTCGGCCGTCAAGCTCCTCCGGCTCGGCCAGAATGCCGCGCAGGGCCTGCTCGCCGAGGCGCTCAACCGGGTCCCGGTGCTGACCGCCGCCGCCCTCGCGGCCGGCGAGGACGAGCTCGGATCCTTCAACCCGTGGTGGGACATCGCGTCGGCCCGGCACGAGGCCGCCGATTTCCGCCTTTTCATATCCTGACCCCAGCCGAGACCATCGAACCCGCATCATGAAGCCCCGCCCCCCACGCGTCGGAATCGGAGGCCCCGTCGGATCCGGAAAGACCATGCTCTGCCTGCGGCTCTGCCAGAAGCTGCGCGACCGCTACGACATGGCGGTGGTGACAAACGACATCTACACCCTTGAGGACGCGCAGTTCCTCACCCGCAGCGGAGCCCTGCCGGCCGAGCGGATCGTCGGCGTCGAGACCGGTGGATGCCCGCACACCGCGATCCGCGATGACACGACCATGAACGAGCAGGCCGTGCGCGGGCTGGAGGCCCGTTTCCCGGCCCTCCAGCTTGTCCTGGTCGAGAGCGGCGGAGACAACCTGTCCGCGACCTTCTCGCCGGAACTCGTGGACGCCTTCATCTACGTGATCGACGTCGCCGAGGGGGACAAGATCCCCCGGAAGGGCGGCCCGGCCATCCGCTTCAGCGACCTTCTGATCATCAACAAAATCGACCTGGCACCGCACGTCGGCGCGGACCTCGGGGTCATGGAACGGGACGCCCGGCTCATGCGGGGCGAGCGTCCCTTCCTGCTCTGCGACCTGAAGCGGGAGCATAATCTCGACGGGGTGATCGCCTGGATCGAGCGGGAGGTGCTCTTTGCTTCGCGGCCACCTGAACATTGAGGCGGGCCTGCGGCCCGACGGCCGGACCATCCTGGTGCGGCAGTCCTTCCAGGCGCCCTTTCACCTGAGCAAGCCTTACTGGGACGGGGAGGTCCTGCAGGTCCGGGTCGTGAACGCGACCGCCGGGATCCTCTCCGGCGACCGGCTCGAGCTGCGAATCCGGGTCGCCGCCGGGGCCTCCCTCGCGGTCATCACGCCCGCCGCCACCCGCGCCTTCATGATGCGCTCCGGCGTCGCCGAGTGCCGCCAGGAGTTCGGCGTGGAGGCGGGCGGCTGGCTTGAGAACGCTCCCGAGCCCCTCTTTCCCCACAAGGACACGGATTATTCCCAGGCGACGCGGCTCGAGCTGGCCGAGGGGGCGGAAGCGTACTTCGCCGATGTGCTTGCTCCCGGCCGGGCCGGACGGGGCGAGCTCTGGGCGTGGCGCCGGCTCTCGTTGTCGCTGGCCGTTGACTGCGCGGGCGAACCGGTGCTCCGCGAGCGGCTGGCCGGCTCGGGTCCGGAGCTCGCCCGGCGGGCGGCCCTGTACGGAGGAGCCGAGGCGTGGTTCGGCACCGTGGTGATCTTCTCAGCCCGGCTGGTGCCCGACGATCCGGTCTGGCGCGCGGTCCGCTCGCTGCACGGAAAGGGCCGCTGGGTCGGCGCCTCGCGGCTCCGCCGCGGCGGGTGGATCGTCCGTATCGCGGCGCCCGGGAGCCAGTCGCTGCGGGACGCCCTGGCGGCGCTGCGGGAGATTTTTGCGGAGAAGCTTCCGCATCTGAGGAGCGATTTGCGCCGGGTGTGATCCGGATGGATCGGTGTAGCCGGCCTCCCAGAGGCCGGTGCTTGGGGTCGTATTTCCGATCCCCGGCCTCTGGGAGGCCGGCTACATCGGAAAATATCCACTAAAACAAAAAATACCGCTGGGCCATCGGGAGGACCTTCGCGGGCGACGACGTGAGGGCGACGCCGTCCGCCTTCACCAGGTAGGTCTCCGGGTCCACCTCGATTCGCGGGAGTGAATCGTTGTGCAGCATGTCCTTCTTCCCAATGCGCCGGGTATTCCTCACCGCCTCAAGCCGGCGGGTCGAGCCAAGGTCGGCGAGCGATCCGGACCGGAGCGCCGCCTCGCTCACAAAGGTCAGGCTGGTCGACCCGACCGCGCGGCCGAAGGCGCCGAACTGCGGACGGTAGAAGGTCGGCTGGGGCGTGGGGATCGATGCGTTCGGGTCGCCCATGTTCGCGCAGGCGATGAATCCGCCCTTGAGGATGAGTTCCGGCTTCACGCCAAAAAGCGCGGGTTTGAAGACGACCATGTCCGCCCACTTCCCCACCTCCAGCGAACCCACCAGGTGGGCTATCCCGTGGGTCACCGCCGGGTTGATCGTGTACTTCGCCAGGTAGCGGAGGGCCCGGAAGTTGTCCGCCTTGGGATGACGCGGGCTTTCGATTCGGCCCAGCTCGCCCTTCATCTTGTGCGCCGTCTGCCAGGTGCGGATGATCACCTCGCCGACCCGGCCCATCGCCTGGCTGTCGCTGGACATCATCGAGATCGCGCCCATGTCGTGAAGCCGGTCCTCGGCGGCGATCGTCTCCGGCCGGATCCGCGACTCGGCGAAGGCCACGTCCTCGGGAATCCGCGAGTCGAGGTGGTGGCAGACCATCAGCATGTCCAGGTGCTCGTCGATCGTGTTGACCGTGAAGGGACGGGTCGGGTTGGTGGACGAAGGCAGGACGTTCGGCTCGCCGCACACCCGGATGATGTCCGGGGCGTGCCCCCCGCCCGCCCCCTCGGAATGGTAGGTGTGAATCGCGCGGCCCTTGAAGGCCCGGATCGTCTCCTCGACAAAACCCGCCTCGTTGAGGGTGTCCGTGTGGATCGCGACCTGCACGTCCAGCTCGTCGGCCACGCCAAGGCAGGCATCGATCGCCGCCGGCGTGGTCCCCCAGTCCTCGTGCAGCTTCAGCCCGATCGCGCCGGCCAGCACCTGCTCGCGGAGGGGCCCGGGGGTCGAGCAGTTCCCCTTGCCCAGGAAACCCAGGTTCATGGGAAAGACCTCGGCCGCCTCGAGCATCCGGCGCAGATTCCAGGCCCCGGGCGTGCAGGTCGTCGCGAAGGTCCCCGTCGCCGGCCCCGTGCCCCCGCCCAGCATGGTCGTGACGCCGCTCGCGAGGGCCTCGTCGATCTGCTGGGGACAGATGAAGTGGATGTGGGTGTCGATGCCCCCCGGGGTCACGATGCACCCCTCGGCCGCGATCACCTCCGTGGCCGCGCCGATCGTCATCGGGTTTTTCCGGCCGGTGGCCGGGTCGGCCCAGACGGAGCCCAGGCCGCTTTGGATCCCGGGATTGCCGGCGTGCCCGATCCCGACGACGCGGCCCTTCTTGACACCGATGTCCGCCTTGATGACGCCGAGCACCGGGTCGAGGAGAAGCGCGTTGGTGAGGACCAGGTCGAGGCAGTCGGCGTCCAACGCCACCGGCGACTGGCCCATCCCGTCGCGGATAACCTTGCCGCCGCCAAACTTCACCTCGTTGCCGTAGCCACCGCCCTCGGCGATCAGGTCGCGCTCGACCTCGACAAACAGGTCGGTGTCCGCGAGCCGGACCTGGTCCCCTGCGGTGGGGCCGAACATCTCCGCGTACTGGCGGCGCGTCATCCTCATAGTTTTCCGTTCACCAGGCCGTTGAGCCCGTGCACCTCGCGCAGCCCCGCGAGCGCGACCAATTCCACCCTCCGGGTGTCGCCCGCCTCGAAGCGGACGGCCGTCCCCGCGGGAATGTTGAGGCGGAATCCGCGCGACGCGGCGCGGTCGAAGCGAAGGGCCGGGTTGACCTCGAAGAAATGATAGTGCGATCCGACCTGGACGGGCCGGTCGCCCGTGTTGGTCACCTCAAGGGCCAGGACCGCCAGGCCGGCATTGGCCTCGAGCGGCGCCGCATCGGCCGGAAACAGGATCTCCCCGGGAATCATCGGATGGGGTTGTGGACGGTGACCAGCTTCGTGCCGTCGGGGAAGGTCGCCTCCACCTGGACGTCGTGGATCATCTCCGGGACCCCCTCCATGACGTCGGCGGCCTTCAGGATCGTCGTGCCGAAATTCATCAGCTCGGCGACCCCCCTGCCGTCGCGGGCCCCCTCGATGATCTCCGCGGTGATGAGGGCGACCGCCTCGGGATAGTTCAGCTTCAGCCCGCGGGCCATCCGGCGGCGCGCAAGGTCCGCGGCGACGACGATCAGGAGCTTCTCACGTTCGCGGGGGGCAAGGTGCATGGGGCGGGGCGGAAATCATTCAGACCTGGAGGTGCTGGCGGACCACGTCGTCGGTCAGTCCCGAGACGGCGCCCGAGATGGTGATCGCTCCGCGGTCCATTGCGTAGAAACGGTCGCCGACCTCGCGGCAGAAATCAACGTATTGCTCGACGAGCAGGATGGCGAGCCCGCCCTCCTTGCGGAGCCGCTTCAGCGTCTCGCCGATCTCCTCGATGATCGAGGGCTGGATGCCCTCGGTTGGCTCGTCGAGCATCAGGAGCTTCGGGCGGGTGAGGAGCGCCCGCGCGATCGCGAGCTGCTGCTGCTGGCCGCCGCTGAGGACCCCTCCCTTGCGGGCGAGCATCGACTTGAGGACCGGAAAGAGCGCGTAGACCCGCTCCAGGTCGTCCCGCGCCGCGGCGCGGGGCCGGGGGTGGAGCAGGATCCCCACGCGGAGGTTTTCCTCGACGGTCAGGTGCGGGAAAATGTCACGGCCCTGGGGCACGTAGCCGATCCCCGCGAAGGCCCGGAGGGCGGTGGCCATCCCGCCCAGCGGCTTGCCCCCAAGGGAGAGCGAGCCCGCGCGGACGGCCCGCAGGCCCATGATGCAGCGCAGGGTCGTCGTCTTGCCCACGCCGTTGCGGCCCATGAGGCAGACGACCTCCCCGCCGGCGACCTCGAGGGAGACGCCGCGCAGGATCCGCGACCCGCCGATGTCGGCCTCCACGCCGGAAAGCGCCAGCAGCGCGCTCACTTGTGGGCCTTTCCGCGGCCGAGGTAGACCTCGCGGACCCTCGGGTTGGCCTGCACCTCCTCGAACCGGCCCTCGCAAAGGAGCGTGCCCTGGTGAAGGACGGTGACCTTCCGGTCCTGGGCGATCTGCTTCACGAAGGTCATGTCGTGCTCGACGACGATCAGGCTGTGCTTCCCGGAGAGGGAAATCAGGAGCTCGCCCGTCCGGTGGGTCTCCTCGTCGGTCATGCCCGCGGCCGGCTCGTCGACCAGCAGCACCTGCGGGTCCTGGGCGAGCAGCATGCCGATCTCCAGCCACTGCTTCTCGCCGTGGGCGAGCTGCCCGGCGCGCAGGTCCCGCTTCGGGCCGAGCCGGATCAGCCCGAGGAGTTCGTCGATGCGGCTGCGCTGCGCGGCGGTCGTCCGGTGAAAGAGCGCGGCAAACACCCCCCGCGGGCCCTTGAGCGAGAGCAGCAGGTTCTCGAAGACGGTGTGGTCCACGTAGACCGACGGGGTCTGGAATTTTCGCCCGATCCCCAGCCGGTTGATCTCGAACTCATTGAGGGAGGTGAGGTCCGTCGAGCGGCCGAAGACGATCCGGCCGGTGTCCGGCTTGGTCCGCCCGGTCAGCAGGTCGAAGAAAGTGGACTTGCCCGCCCCGTTCGGGCCGATGATCACCCGCAGCTCCCCGCGATCGAGGTAGAAGTTCAGGTTCGTGATCGCCTTGAACCCGTCGAACTCCTTGTTGACGTCCTCCACGGTAAGGATGATCTCCGGCTTCACGCGGACGGCCCTCCCTTTCGCGCGCGGCGCCAGGACGCGATCCTCGCCGGGAGACTGACGATGCCGCCGGGGAGGAAGAGGACGATGAAGATGAAGAGCGACCCGAGGATGAGCAGCCAGAGGTCCGGGTAGGCACGGGTCGCCCAGCTCTTCAGGGCGTTCACCCCGATCGCGCCGATGACCGGGCCGATCAGGGTCCCCCGGCCGCCGACGGCGACCCAGACGACCGCCTCAAGCGACTTGTCTGCCGCCATCTCGCTGGGATTGATGATCCCCACCTGGGGCACGTAGAGGGCCCCGGCGACGGAGGCGATCACCGCGGCGAGCACGAAGACGAAAAGCTTGAAGTTGGCGGTGGCGTAGCCCGAGAAGAGGACGCGGTTCTCGCTGTCGCGGACGGCCCGCTGGACCTTGCCGAATTTTGTCCGCGTGAGCCACTTGCAGGCCCCGTAGGTCGCGAAGAGCAGCAGGCAGGTGCACAGGTAGAGGACCCGCTGGGTGGCCGGGCTGCGCAGGTCGTAGCCGACGATGAACTTGAAGTCAGTGAGCCCGTTGTTTCCCCCGAAGGTGAAGTCGTTGCGGAAGAACATCAGGCACGAGGCGTAGGTGAGCGCCTGGGTGAGGATTGAGAAGTAGACCCCGCGGATCCGGGAGCGGAAGGCGAGATACCCGAAGACCATGGCAACCAGCCCGGGGACCCAGACCACGGCGGCGGCGGCGAACCAGAAGTGCCGGAACGGCACCCAATGCGACGGCAAGCGCGGATAGCCGAGGAAGACCATGAAGTCGGGCAGGTCGCTGTGGTACTGGCCCAGCTTGCCGATCATGAGCATCAGGTACATCCCGAGGGCGTAGCCGCCCAGGGTGAAGAACATGCACTGGCCGAGACTCAGGAGGCCCGTGTAACCCCAGAGCAGGTCCACGCTGATCGCAAGGATGGCGTAACAGAGGTATTTCCCGTAAAGGTTGATGCTGAAATCGCTGATGTGGAGCGCGCTCCCGGCCGGCGCGAGCACGTTGAGGACCGGGATGACAACGACCAGGACCAGGGCCGCCATGATCACCCCTCCCAGCTCGAGGTTGGCCGGGATTCGGCTCAGGAGCCCGCGGCGGATGACGATCGTGTCGCTCGTGTTGGGCATCGCTCAGTCCAGGCTGCGGCTGCGGGTCGAGAAGAGGCCGCCGGGCTTCCATTGCAGGAAGAGGATGATCGCCGCCAGCACGATGATCTTGCCCATGACCGGCGAGCCGAGCACCTGCTGGAGCACCTGGTCGGCCGTGCCGATTCCGGCCGCCGCGCACACGGTGCCGACGATGCTGCCGACCCCGCCCACCACCACCGTCATGAAGCTGTCCACGATGTAATTCTGCCCGAGGCTCGGGCCCACATTCCCGATCTGGGACAGAAATGCGCCGGCCAGCCCCGCCAGTCCCGACCCAAAGGCGAAGGTCATCATGTTGACGCGGTTGGTCCGCACGCCCATGCACGCGGCCATGTCCCGGTTCTGCATCACGGAGCGGATCAGCAGCCCCAAAGGGGTCTTCGTCAGCAGCAGCCAGGTCCCCAGGACGATCAGGACGGCGAAGATGATCACGAAGACCCGGTTGTAGCCGAAGTTCACATCGTCGCAGCTGAAGTGCCCCAGAAGCCACGCGGGCGAGTCAACCTGGACGTTGTTCGCGCCGAAAACCATCCGGAAGAGCTGCTGCATGACCAGCGACACGCCCCAGGTCGCCAGGAGCGACTCGAGCGGCCGCCGATAGAGGAACTGGATCACGGAGCGCTCGACCACCAGGCCGGCCAGCGCCGCGGTGAGGAAGCTGAGCGGGATCGCGAAGAGGAAATAGCTCTGGTACCACCACCCGGTGGCGTTGATCCCGGGGATCGTGAAGCCGAAGGAGAGGAGCCGGCCTCCCATGCTGAAGGGAAGGGTGATCGCGAACCCGAAGCCCGAGCCGAAGACATTCTGGACGACGTAGCTCGTGTAGGCGCCGACGGCGATCATCTCGCCGTGCGCCATGTTGATGATCCCCATCAGCCCGAAGGTGATCGCCAGGCCGAGGGCCACCACGAGGAGGATGGAGCCCAGGCTCGCGCCCCGGAAGATCGTCCCGAAGAAATTGACGTTGGCGATGTGCCGGTTGATGACCGCGACGGCCGCGCGAGCCGCCTCCGCGACCTCGGGCGCCTGCCCCGGCGCGGCGGCGACGCGGGAGAGCGCGTCGATGCTCCCGAGGGATTGGAGTTGCGCGAGCCGGTTGATCGAGGCGACCCGGACGGCGGGGTCCGGATCGTTCATCCCAAGCAGGGCGATCGCCTCGCCCAGGGCCTTCCGGACCTCCGCGTCGCGCTCCAGCGGGAGCCGGGCCTGCAGGATCGGGATGTACTGCCGCTTCTGGGAATTGCCGAGCTTGACCACCGCCGAGCGCCGGGCGTCGGGATCCGGGTCGGCCAGGGTCAGGGTGTCGAGCGCCTGCTGGATCGTGCTTCGCAACCGCATGTCCGTGTCCACCGAGTTCAGGTCCCCCGAGGCGAAGCGCATCTCGCGCCCGGCCGGATCGGCGAGGAAGCGCCCGTTGTCGATCCGGACGGCCCGCGCCTTCCCCTCGGAATCCTGCTGCTCCTCGAGGAAGACGGGGATGCTCGTCCCGTCGGGGGCTGCATAGAGCACGATCTCGTCGCGCGTCCAGTAGGTCAGGACGTCCCGGACCAGCCGGGAGCCCGAATTCGCCAGGTCGGAGAGAAGCTTCTGCCGCCCGGGGCCGTCGGTCAGGATGGCGCGGACCAGGGCCGCGCGGGTCGCAGCGTCGCCGGCCGGCGCGGCGGGAGCAGCCGCCAGCCGCGAAACGGCGAGCCCGGCCAGGATCAGCAGAAGCGTCAGCCAGAAGGCAAACTTCGTCATAATGAAAAGGGCGGAGTTTCCACTCCGCCCCGCATAAAAGCTTATTTCATTCCCATTCGGGCCCCGGCGGAGGAATCCGCCGGGGTCCGATGGGAGGGAAAGGGCCTATTTGCCCGCAGCCAGCTTCGCGTCGAGCGTCTTCAGCTGGAAGGGCTCACCGTAGACATCGGGGAATTCCTTGAGGATCTTGAACTGCCCGTTGGCCTTGGTCTCGCCGATGTAGACGGTCTTGGTCACATGGTGGTTGGCCTGCATCGTGACCTTGCCGCCCGGGCCGGTGAAGGTGATCGCCCCGGACTCCAGGACCGCGCGGACCTTGTCCACGTCGAACGAACCGGCCTTCTCGACCGCGGCCTTCCAGAGATAGACGCCGTCGTAGGAGAGGACCATCGGGCTGTCCACGGCGCGCTTCATCTTCACGACGCCGGGATAGTTCTCGGTCTCAAGCCATGCGTACCAGCTCTTCAGGAAGGCCGCGTTCTCCGGCGTCTTGAGCGACATGAAGTAGGTCCAGCAGCCGAGCTCGCCCACCATGTCCTTGGTCGGCATGCTGCGCAGTTCATCCTCGGCGAGGCTGAAGGAGACAACCGGGCAATCCGAAGGGGTCAGGCCGGCGGCCACGACTTCCTTGAAGAACGGCACGTTTGAGTCGCCGTTGATCGTGTTGATGACGCAGGCGTCGCCGCTGGCGGCGAACTGCTTGATGTCCGCCACGATCTGCTGGAAGTCGGTGTGGCCGAAGGGAACGTACTTGCCCGCGGAGATGACCTTGCCGTCCGCGTCCTTGCGCAGGCCGCCGCCGATGTTCTCAACCGGGACGCCATGGAGGAGGAGGTACTTGTAGAGGATCAGGTTCGTGGTCTGCGGATAAACGTAATCGGTCCCGATCAGGTAGAACTTCTTCTTGCCCTGCTGGAGCAGGTAATCGACCGCCGGGGTCGCCTGCTGGTTGACCGCCTCGGCGGTGTAGAAGATGTTCTTGGACAATTCTTCACCCTCGTACTGGACGGGATAGAAGAGCATGCCGTTGTCCTTCTCGAAGACGGGAAGGACCGACTTGCGGCTGACGGAGGTCCAGCAGCCGAAGGTGACCGACACCTTGTCCTCCTCCAGGAGCTGCTTCGCCTTCTCGGCAAAAAGCGGCCAGTTTGAGGCGCCGTCGACGACGACCGGCTCGATCTTGCAGCCCATCACGCCACCCGAGGCGTTGATCTGGTCGAAGGCGTACAGGAGGACATCGCGAAGGGACGTCTCGCTGATCGCCATGGTGCCCGTGAGGGAGTGGAGGATGCCGACCTTGACAACTTTGTCCTCGGCGGCGGCGTTGTTGGTGACAATGAGGCCCGCGGCGGCCAGGAGGCCTGAGGCGAGCACGATGCGGAGCGATTTGATCATGGTTGTTGAATGCGGGATGTTAATGAAAAGCCGCCGGGCAGCGCTTGGACGCGCCCATCCCGGCGGCTCAAATGGCCACCACCTGGCTGACAGGCGGAAGGATCAGAACTTGAAGACCAGCTCGGTGCCGAAGAAGTTGGCGCTCGGGAAGCTGAGGTTCTTCGCCTTCTCGTAGGAGTACTGGAGCTTTACGGACAGGTTGGCGTTGTAGGTGTAGGCCGGGGAGATGCTGTACTTCGTGTAGCTCCCGCCCAGGAATCCCGTGCCATTTTGCTGCTGCTCGCCGCTCACGCAGAACCAGCTTGAGACCTTGGTCCCCGGGAGGTTGTAGAGGAAGTAGGCCAGCCAGTCCGAACCCGTGTTGGCGAACCCGCCGCTCTTGTAGATTTCCTCGAGGGCGACCTGGTCGCCGTTCTTGTCGACGGTGTAGGTGCCCCAGATGTCGCCAACGGATACGTCGTGCGCGTTCTGGATAACCTTGCCGTTGACGATCTCCTCGGTGACCCCGTCGGTGTCCGCGCCGGGCACCGTCTTGCTCTCATAGCCGTAGCCGGCCCAGATCTGGAGGTTGTTGATCCCGGTGTAGGTGTAATAGACCTCGGCGCCGCCGTTGTGCCGGGTCTCCCCGTCGCCCGCGGTCGCGTCATAGCCGGGCTTGTTGTACTCGGAATCGGCGACCTGGAATCCCATGGTCTGGGTCTTGTCCGGCGCGTAATCGAGCTTGAAGCCGGTGTGGTAGCCGGGGATCGGCGCCAGGATCTGCTGGTTGGCCAGCGTGATCATGTTGTCGGCGTCCGCATAGAAGCTCTCGTAGCCCAGATTGCTCAGGAATTTCCCGGCGCTCAGGGTGACGCCACCGCCCGCATCATAGCTCACGTAGGCGTCAAGGAGCGTCGCCTCGGCACCGGTCGGGCTCACACCGCCCTCGGAGGAGGGATGGTAAAAGAGACTGACGGTGGCCGTCGTCTTTTTCGCCGGGGTGATGATGGCCTCAAGGAGGGCGTCATCGACATTTGTCGTGTCGGTGGACGGCTGGCCCTTCACCTGTGTGTATTGGTAAGAGGCAACGGCCCAACCTGTTACGGATACGGTGTCGTTGATTTTTACCTGGGCGAAAGCCGGCAGGGCCGCTGCCATGGCGAGGGCGCCGAGAATTTGGGTGCGTAGTTTCATGGGCTAGGTGCTTTTGTGGTTCGGTTGCTTGATCCGGACGGGTGCCGGCTCGCGGTTCACTTAGCAGCATCTTTGCCAACTCATCGGACGGTTGGGCTTTTTATTACATTTTAACGACGCCTCGGTCGCGGATTCGGGCCGGATGCGCCCAAATTCCTTCTCGATTCTTGCGGGTTGATTCCGGATTCTGGCCCGGTGAACGCATCAAGAGGGTCCCTCGCGATCATCCTCGGCGTGATCGCCGCCGGGGCCGCGTCGCTTCGGGCCCAGGCCGTGCCGGCCGCCGAGCCGGTCCCCCTCGCCCCGCCCGCCGCAGCCGCCGCGGTCACCGCCGGGGCGACCTACGTGTCGACCTACCTCTTCCGCGGCCTATACCTGGGCGGGCAGTCCGCGCAGCCCTCGCTTGAACTCGACTACGGCGGCCTGGCGCTCGGCGTCTGGGAAAGTTCGCCGGTGGACCGGGCGAACCGGGTGCCGGGCCAGTCCGATCCGGAGATCGATCCCTACGGCTCGTATCTTTTCGACCTCGGCAAAGGGATCGGCATCCAGCCCGGGTTCACCTGGTACACCTATCCCAAGGCGCCGCTCGACCAGGGTTTCTACCGGATGACTTTCGAGCCCAACGTCGCCCTGAGCGCCACGGTGGCCGGTGTGAAACTCACGCCGAAGGTGTACGACGACACCGTTCTCAGGACGGCGACCGGCGAGTTGAATGCCGGCTACGCCCTTCCCCTCAAGTCAATCGGCTCGGAGCTCGACCTGTCCGGGACCGCAGGCACCTACCACGGCACGCGGGTCCTGAACACCGGCGACCGGGCCGGCGCCGCAGCCACAAGCTCCTGGGGAAACTACTGGCTCCTGGGCGCGTCGTTGCCCTTCACGCTCTCGACCCACCTCAAGCTGGTCGCCGGCTGGGCCTACACCCGGGGCGCCGCGGCTTACCTCAGGATCGGCGCGGGCGCGAAGGCGGCCAACCCCGCCGCGGCCGGCCGCGGCGTCGCGAGCCTCGGGCTGTCCTGGACGTTCTAGCCAGCCGGGTTGCATTCGGCGGGCGGCCAAAAATCCTTCTCGATTCTTTCGCGCGCATTCCCGATTCTCGGTCCCATGAATGTCGGAATTGTGGGCGCGTCCGGTTACGCCGGCGAGGTCCTCGTCAAGCTCCTCCTCAGGCATCCGCAGGCCCGGCTTGCGGCCGTCACCTCGCGCACCCACGCGGGGAAGCGGCTGGCCCAGGTCATTCCCTCCGTCCGGGGGATCGACCGGGGGCTGGCGTTCACCGAGTCCGACGCCGCCGCGATCGCCGCCGGCGACATCCCCTTCTGGTTCCTCGCCGTGCCGCACGGCACGGCGGCGGCCTTCGCCAAGGTCCTGCTCCCCGCCGGCAAGCGGGTGATCGACCTGAGCGCCGACTTCCGGATCGCGAACCTGAAGACCTACGAGCACTACTACGGCGCCCACCACGCCCCCGAGCTCCTGCCGCAGGCCCGGTACGTCCTGCCCGAGCTCACGCCCCCCTCATGGAAGACCGAGGCCCGGCTGGCGGCCTCCCCGGGCTGCTACCCGACGAGCATCCTCATCCCGCTTGTTCCGCTCCTCAGGGACGCCGTCGTCACCCGGGAGCACATCGTCGCCAATTCCTTCAGCGGGGTCAGCGGCGCGGGCCGGAAGGTCGAGGAGACCTACCTTTACGTCGAGCGGGCGGAAAGCGCGAAGGCCTACGGGCTGGTGAAGCACCGGCACCTCTCGGAGATCGAGGAGCAGATCGAGAAGCTCACCGGCGCCCGGACCATCATCCAGTTCAACCCCCACCTTGCGCCGATGCGGGTGGGGATCGCCACGACGATCACGGTGCCCGCGGCGCCCGGCGCGACGATAGCGTCCCTTTACGAAAGCTGGCGGAAGGCCTACGGCTCGGCCCCCTTCATCCAGGTCCTCCCCTCCGGCGAGACGCCGGACACCGCGGCCGTGGCGGGCTCCAACCGGGTGGACATGTCCGCGGTGCACGACCCGCGGACGGGAAACTTCATCATCACGTCGGCCGAGGACAACCTGGTGAAGGGGACAAGCGGCCAGGCCGTGCAGATCATGAACCTGTGGAACGGATGGGACGAGGCCGCCGGGCTCGCCTGAGGCGCCGGCCGCTTTTCCTATTGTCAGCCGCCTGAATCAACCGCAGCAACTTACTGACCCATGCTTCAATTCAACAAGAAAATCCTGTTTGTCGGCTACGGCGCCGTCGCCGAGTGCACCCTCCCGATCCTGCTCAAGCACATCCGGGTCCCGGCGAAGAACATCACGGTCATGGATTTCGCGGACCGCTCCGCGAAGCTCAAGCCGTGGACAAAGCTGGGCGTCCGCTTCGTCCGCGACCGCGTCACCGAGGAGAACCTCGCGCGGCTCCTCGGCAAGCACCTCTCCGCCGGCGACGTCCTGATCGACCTCGCCTGGAACATCGACGCCTGCGTGCTCCTCCAGTGGTGCCACGACCACGGCGTCCTTTACACGAACACCTCCACCGAGCTCTGGGACCCGTATGCGGGCGGCCCGAACATGCCCCCGACCGAGCGGACCCTCTACTGGCGCCACATGAACCTGCGCCGGATGACCGCCAAGTGGAAGGACAAGGGCGCGACCTCGGTGATTGAGCACGGCGCCAACCCGGGCCTGATCTCCCACTTCACCAAGCAGGGGCTCATCGACATCGGCCTGAGCCTGATCGCCGACAAGAAGGCGAAGGGCGCGGCGGCCGAGGAGATCGGCCGGCTGATCGCCGCCCAGGAATTCAACCACCTGGCCCGCAAGATCGGGGTCAAGGTCATCCACTGCAGCGAGCGCGACACGCAGGTCACCGACAAGCCCAAGCAGGTCGACGAATTCGTCAACACCTGGAGCATCGAGGGCTTCCGCGAGGAGGGCACGACCACCTCGGAGATGGGATGGGGCACCCATGAGAAGGAACTCCCCCGCTTCGCCTACACCCACAAGGAAGGCCCGCGCAACCAGATCTGCCTGGCGCGGATGGGCATCAACACCTGGGTCCGATCCTGGGTGCCGGACTACCGGATCCAGGGACTGGTCGTCCGCCACGGCGAGGCGTTCACGATCTCCGACAATCTGACCGTGTGGGAGGGAAAGAAGGCCGTCTACCGCCCGACGATGCACTACGCCTACTGCCCCTGCGACAGCGCGATCGCCTCGCTCAACGAGCTGCGCGGCTATGATTACCGCCTGGTGGACAACCAGCGGATCATGAACGACGAGATCACCGGCGGGGCCGACATCCTGGGCGCCCTGCTGATGGGCCACGCCTACAACTCCTGGTGGATCGGCAGCGACCTGAGCATCGAGGAGTCCCGCCGGCTGGTGCCGCACCAGAACGCGACCACGATGCAGGTGGCCATCTCCGTCGTCGCGGCGACGATGTGGATGATCGGGAACCCGGAAATGGGCGTCTGCGTCCCCGACGACCTCCCGCACGACCAGGTGCTCGCCATCTCCAAGCCCTACCTCGGGAAGTTCATATCGAAGTCCTCCGACTGGACCCCCCTCAAGGGGCGGGTCACGGCCTTCAAGGGCTACAACAAGACCGACCTGGACCTGAAGGATCCGTGGCAGTTCAAGAACTTCCTGATCACCGACAGCGACTAGCCCGCACCCGATGATCACGCCGGCAAAGCTGAAGAGACTCGCGGAGCGGCACGGCACGCCCCTTTTCGTCATCGACCACGATGCGATCCGGGAGAACTACCGGCAGTTCCGGCGCTATCTGCCGCGGGTCCAGGTCTACTACGCGGTCAAGGCGAACCCCGACCCGGCGATCGTGCGCACCCTGTACAAGGAGGGCGCGAGCTTCGACGTCGCCTCGATGCCGGAGTTCATGATCGTCCATGAGAACATCCGGCACCTGTCCGCGCGGCGGCGGCAGGACTGGATCTGGGACAAGATCATCTACGCGAACCCGACCAAGCCGACCGAGACCCTCGAGAAGCTCAACCGGTACAAGCCGCTCGTCACCTTCGACAACCTCGAGGAGATCCGGAAGATCCGGCGCCACGCGCCCAACGCCGGGCTCGCCCTGCGGCTGCGGGTGCCCAACACCGGCGCGATGGTGGAGCTCTCCTCGAAGTTCGGGGCCGCCGCCGGCGAGGCGGTCGACCTGATCCTCGAGGCGGACAAGGCGGGCCTGGTCGTCGAGGGCATCAGCTTCCACGTGGGCAGCCAGACGACGAACTTCCAGAACTACGTCCAGGCGCTCAACCTCACGGCCAACGTCTTCAAGGAGGCCCGCGACCGCGGCTACACGAAGATGAACCTGATCGACATCGGCGGCGGCTTCCCCGCCCCCTACGACGCGACGGTCAAGCCGCTGAAGGAGCTCGCGAAGGTGATCAACGGGGAGATCGACCGGCTTTTCCCCAAGGACATCCAGATCCTCGCCGAGCCGGGCCGCTTCATCGCCGCCTCGGCCGGCTACGCGGTCTCCAAGGTGATCGGCAAGGCCGTCCGCGACGGCAAGACCTGCTACTACATCAACGACGGGGTCTACCACACCTACTCGGGCGTCATCTTTGACCACTGCAAGTATCCCATCCACGCCTTCAAGAAGGGCCCGACGGAGATCTGCTCGGTCTTCGGGCCGACCTGCGACGCGCTGGACGTCGTCTCGATGGCCGAGAACCTCCCCAACCTCGAGCGGGACGACTTCGTGTACAGCACGAACATCGGGGCCTACAGCCACGCGTCGGCGACCTATTTCAACGGGTTCCCGCCCGCCACGGTCGTCCACGTGAACGTCTGACGCCGCTAGCTGCGGTAGTCGGCGTTCTCGCTCACGTACTCGTGGGTGAGGTCGCCGCCGATCACGGTTGCCGAGGCGCCCCCGTTCCCGAGATCGACGCCCACCTCCACGCAGCGCTCATGCGGCGGGAAATCGATCGGGGGCGCGTACACGCCGTCCTTCGGGGCGCTCGTGTAAAGCTCCGCGCCGCGCAGGTGGGCGACCAGGGCCTCCTCCTTCGCCGGGTTGAGCTGGAAGACGCCCTCGGCGAAGATCTCGATGCCCCCCAGCCACAGCCGCAGCCCGGACAGGTCGGCTCCCGGGGCGTGGTTGCCCACCTGTTTGCCGACGGCCTGGACGAGCCGGCCGACGTTCGGATCGTTGCCCGCGACGGCGCACTTGAAGAGCGGGGCGTTGATGACCGCCTTACCCAGCGCGCGGGCGAAGCCCGCGTCCGGGGCCCCCGTGACCGCCACGCGGATCACGTGGCGCACGCCCTCGCCGTTGCGGACCACGTCCTCGGCCAGGTCCCGGCACACCCGGGTGAGCGCCTCCTCAAAGGCCGCGGCGTCGGGGCAGGCCGCGCGGCCCGAGGACAGAAGCGCGACGGTGTCCGAGGTGCTCATGTCCCCGTCGATGCTGATCGAGTTGAAGCTCCCGTCGACCGCCCGCGGCAGCATCGCCCTCAGCGACGCGCGCGGCACCCGCAGGTCGGTGAGGATGTAGACGAGCATCGTGGCCAGGTTCGGCTCGATCATCCCGGCCCCCTTGGCGATCCCCACGATCGAGCCCGCGCCGACATCGGCCCGGCGGATCTTCGGGTAGAGGTCGGTCGTCACGATGCCCTCGGCCGCCGGGAGAATGGAACCGGCGGCGAGCGAGCCCACCGCCGCCGGGAGCGCGGCCAGCATCGCGTCCACGGGAAGGCCCCAGCCGATCACCCCGGTCGACGAGGGCAGCACCTGGCCCTCGCGCAGGCCCAGGAGGCGCGCCGCCTCCGCGCAGATCCGCCCGGCCGCCCCGACGCCGTCCGGGGCGCAGACGTTGGAAATCTTGTTGTTCACCAGGACCGCGCCGAGGGTCGGCTCTTCCAGCCGCAGGCGCCCGACGATGATCGGCGCCCCCGGCACCGCGTTGCGCGTGAAGACCGCGGCGAAGTCCGGCGTGGGCCGGTCGAGCGCGATGAGGGTCAGCGCCATCCTCGCGGGCTTGGGCGCCTCGCGCGGGATGAACTCGAGGCGCGCGGTCCCGACGCGGAAGCCCGCCGGGAGCGCCGCCTGGCCGGCCAGCCACGAGCGGTGGGCGGCGCGGTCGGCAAAGACGAGGTTGGTGCTGGGCACGGGAAGGAAGTTGAGGCTCCGGGCCCGCGTGTGAAGCAGATTTTTTTGTTGTGGTAGTTCGCCGCGCGGGTGCGCTATGAATTCCCGCGACCAATACCAAGTGAACGTAGACGAAATCACCGCCAAGGCGAAGGTCCTCCTCGAGGCCCTGCCCTATATCCAGGATTTTCACGGCGCCACGTTCGTCGTGAAGTACGGCGGCAGCTTCATGGACGACCCCGACCCTGAGATCCGGATGCGGGTTGCCTACGATATCGCCTTCCTCGCCGCGGTCGGGATCAACGTCGTCGTCGTTCACGGCGGCGGCAAGGCGATCACGCGGGCCATGGAGGGGTCCGGGCTGAAGGCCCAGTTTGTCAACGGGCTGCGGCTCACCGACGAGGCGACGATCGCGATCGTGAAGCAGACCCTCGACGACATCGTGAACAAGGAGGTCTGCGCCGCGATCGCCGCCGCGAGGGCCCAGCCCAAGGGCATGCCCGGCGACACCGTCCTGGTCTGCCAGAAGCTCGGCGTCGACGAGGACGGCAATGCCGTCGACCTGGGCTACGTCGGCGAGGTGACCGAGGTGAAGGTGAAGCTGATCAAGAAGGAGATCGCCGAGGGCTTCGTGCCGGTGATCTCCCCGGTGGCCGAGGGCTACGACGGCAAGCCCTACAACGTGAACGCCGACCTGGTGGCCGGCCGCGTGGCCAGCGCGCTGCGCGCCCGGCGGCTTGTCTTCATGAGCGACGTGCCCGGGCTGCTCGCCGCGCCGCCCGACCCTGAGTCCCTCATCTCGACCCTGCGGATCGCCCAGGTGGACGAGCTGAAGAGGAAGGGCGTCATCGACAAGGGCATGCGCCCGAAGGTCGCGAGCGCCGTCCGGGCCCTGCAGGAGGGCGTCCAGCGCGTCCACTTCATCGACGGCCGCCTCGCGCACAGCCTGCTGCTCGAGATATTCACCGACAAGGGCACCGGCACGGAAATCGTCCAGGGATAGGGGCGCGCCATGCAGGAATCCATCATGCGGACCAGCTCCGCCGACCTCTACGACGCGTATGTGCTGAAAAACTACGCGCGGGCCCCGATCACGCTCGTGCGCGGAAAGGGCAGCCGCGTCTGGGACGACCAGGGCAACGGCTATCTGGACTTCTCCTCGGGGCTGGCGGTGAGCGCCCTGGGGCACTGCCACCCGCACTGGGTGGCGGCCGTCCAGCGCCAGGCCGGCGAGCTGATCCACACCAGCAACCTCTTCCGCAATCCCAACCAGGCCGAGCTCGCCAAACGGCTCGCCGGCTATTGCGGGCCGGGCCGGCTCTTCTTCTGCAACAGCGGCGCGGAGGCGAACGAGACCCTCCTGAAGCTCGCCCGCCTGCACGGCATCCGGAAGTCCGGCGAGGAGGGGAAATGCTTCCATGTCATCTGCGCGCAGCGCGCGTTCCACGGCCGGACCTTCGGCGGGATGAGCGCAACCCCGCAGGAGAAGATCCAGAAGGGCTTCCGGCCCCTCGTGCCGGGCTTCGCGTTCGGCGAGCTGAACAACCTTGAAAGCTTCGCCGCGCTCGTCGACGAGCGGACCGCGGCGATTTTCGTCGAGACGATCCAGGGCGAGGGCGGGGTCAACCCCTGCACGCCCGAGTTCCTGGCCGGCCTGAGGCAGCTCTGCGACCGCAACAACCTCCTGTTGATGATCGACGAGGTGCAGTGCGGGATCGGCCGGACCGGCAGGTTCTTCGCCTTCGAGCACGCGGGCATCCGGCCCGACGCGATCGGCATGGCCAAGGGCCTGGCCGGCGGCTTCCCGATCGGGGCGATGTGGGTGTCCGAGCGCTCGGCCGAGCTCTTCCAGCCGGGCATGCACGGCACAACCTTCGGGGGGACTCCCCTCGCCTGCGCGGCGGCCCTGGCCGTCCTCGACGTGATCGAACGCGAGAAGCTCCTCGCGCACGTGACCCGCGAAAGCGTGCCGTGGATCGAGGCGGTGACCCGGTTTTCCACCGATTTTCCGGCCGTCGTCAAGGGCGTCCGGGGGCGCGGCTTCATGATCGGCCTGCAGCTCGCGGACGATCCCGCACCCCTGGTGACGGCCCTGCGGGAGCGCGGACTGCTCACCGCCGCGGCGGGGGGCAACGTGATCCGCATGCTGCCGCCATTGAATGCAACCGCCGATGAGCTAAGGCTTTCGGTGGAGATATTCCGGTCGGTCCTGTCCGCCAAGGCCTGAATCCCGGCCTTCCGGGACCGGCCACTTTCCTCTCGTCTGGGGGGCTCCCTGTCTCTAAATATCCACCTTTCCCGCCATGAGACACTTCCTCAAGGAGACCGACTTTGCGCCGCATGAGATCGGCGCGGTCTTCGCGCGCGCCCGGGAATTCAAGCGGGGACGGGGCGGCCGGGCGCCAAAGCCGCTGGCGGGAAAGACCTGGGCGCTGATCTTCGGAAAGTCGAGCACCCGGACCCGGGTGTCCTTCGAGGTGGGCATCCACGAGCTGGGTGGGCACCCGATCTTCCTGAATCAGGGCGACATTCAGCTCGGCCGGGGCGAGTCGATCGAGGACACCGCCCGGGTGCTCTCCCGGTACGTGCACGGGCTGGTGGTCCGGACCTTCGCGCACCGGGACATCGAGCGGCTGGCCGCCGCGGCGGGCGTGCCGGTCATCAACGGGCTGACGGATTTCCTGCATCCCTGCCAGATCTACGCGGACGCCTTCACGGCCGCCGAGCGCTGGGCGGGCCCGAAGGGGGACCTCCTGGCGTCGCTCCGGGGCCGCAAGATCGCCTTCCTCGGGGACACCTCCTTCAACATCGCGAACTCCTGGATCGTCGGCGCCAGCCTCTTTGGCATGCGGCTTTCGCTCTCCGGGCCGCCGGCGCACGCGCCGGGTCGGGAGATCACGGCGCTGCTCAGGGCGGAGAAGCTTCCGGTCAATTTCGAGTTCACGCCGGACCCCTTCGAGGCGGTGGCCGGCGCGGACCTGGTCTACACGGACGTCTGGGCGAGCATGGGCCACGAGGAGCAGGCGGCGGCGCGCCGGGCGCGGATGAAGCCCTATGCGGTGACCGCGAAGCTCTTTGCGGCCGCGAAGAAGGACGCGCTCTTCATGCACTGCCTGCCGGCGCACCCCGGCGAGGAGGTCGAGCAGGCCGTCCTCGACAACCCCCGTTCCGTGATCTTCGACGAGGCGGAAAACCGGCTGCACGTGCAGAAGGCGATCCTGGCCGCGCTCGCGAAGAATCCAAAAGCCTGAACCTCCCATGAAAATCGTACTCGCCTACTCGGGCGGACTGGACACGTCCGTCATCGTCAAGTGGCTCCGCGAAACCTACGACGCGGAGATCATAACCTTTGCGGCCGACATCGGCCAGCAGGAGGAGCTGCGCGGGCTCGCCTCGAAGGCGCGGCACACCGGCGCCTCGAGGCATTACACGCTCGACCTCGTCGAGGAGTTTGCCAGCGATTTCATCTATCCGATGCTCCGCGCCAACGCGGTCTACGAGGGGCAGTACCACCTGGGAACCTCCATCGCCCGGCCCCTGATCGCGAAGGCGCAGATCGCCATCGCGAAGAAGGAGAAGGCCGACACGCTCGCCCACGGGGCGACCGGCAAGGGCAACGACCAGTGCCGGTTCGAGCTCACCTACATGGCGCTGGCGCCGCGGCTGGGCATCCTTTCGCCGTGGAGGATCGACGCCTTCCGGGAGCAGTTCCCCGGCCGGGCAGAGATGATCGCCTACTGCAAAAAGCACCGGATCAACGTCGAGGCCTCGCTGCACAAGCCCTATTCGATGGACCGGAACCTCCTGCACATCTCCTATGAGGCGGGGATCCTCGAGGATCCCTGGTTCGACCCGACCACGAGGAGGAACAAGGGCATGTTCAAGCTCTCCGTCTCTCCCGAGGACGCCCCGGACAAACCCGAGTACGTGGAGCTCGAGTATGCGCGCGGCGACTGCGTCGCGGTCAACGGGAAGCGGCTGACACCCGCCGGGGTCCTTGCGACCCTCAACAAGCTCGGCGGCAGGCACGGCATCGGCCGGGTCGACCTGGTCGAGAACCGGTTTGTCGGCATGAAGTCCCGGGGCGTGTACGAGACGCCGGGCGGCACGATCCTCATGCAGGGCCACCGGCAGGTGGAGTCCCTCACCATGGACCGGGAGGTCATGCACCTGCGCGACTCGCTGATCCCGAAGTACGCGGAGCTGGTCTACTACGGGTTCTGGTTCGCCCCCGAGCGGGAGGCGCTCCAGGCCCTCGTGGACGAGACCCAGCGCTGCGTCACCGGGACCGTCCGGCTCAAGCTCTACAAGGGCAACATCATCACCTGCGGCCGGAAGTCGAAGCTCTCCCTCTACGACATGAACATCGCCTCGATGGAGGGTGTGAAGAGCTGGTACAACCAGAACGACGCGACCGGGTTCATCCGGCTGAACGGGCTGCGGCTGCGCGCGAGGAGCCTTGTCCAGGGCGGTCCGAAGAAGCGTTAGGCGAAGCGGACGGTCACCTGGATCTCCACCGTCGCGTTCTTCGGAAGCCCGGCGACGGCGACCGCCGCCCGCGCATGCTTCCCGGCGTCGCCGTAGAGCTTCACAAAGAGATCGCTCGCGCCGTTGATCACCTGCGGGCTCTGGTCGAAGCCGGAGACGCCGTTCACAAAGCCGTTCACCAGGAGGAATTCCTTCACCCGGTCCAGGCTTCCCAGCGCCGCCTTGATCCCGGCCAGCACGTTGAGGGCGCACACCTGCGCGGCCGCGTTGCCGGACTCGACCGTCTGCTCGCGACCCACCTGCCCGGCGTGGGTCACCGCGCCATTCAGCATGCTGAGCACCCCTGAAAGGATCAGGGTGTCGCCGCTGATGCGGTAGGGCACATAGCTGCCGGCCGGCGCCGGTGCGCCCGGCAGCGTGAGCCCAAGTTCGCCAAGTTTCTTCTCAATCGCATTCATGGCGGGAAGCATGGGCCATGGCCGCAAAATTGGCATAAAAAAATCAGGCTCTGTTTTTTCCTGCCCTTTGCGCCGTTTCTTGGCCAAATGGCCACCGTCCCGCCCGTGACCCATCCGCCATCCAACCCGATCGTCAGCTTCGAGAGCGTCGGAAAGCGCTTCGACAACGGCCACACGGTCCTCGAGGGCATCGACCTTGATATCGCGCCCGGGGCGTTCGTCAGCTTCATCGGGCCGAGCGGCTGCGGGAAGTCGACCCTCCTGCGGCTGATCGCCGGGCTGACCCCGGCCACCTCCGGCCGGGTCGTCGTGGACGGCGCCACGCCGGAGGGGGCCCGCTCCGGGACATTCTTCGTCTTCCAGGACGCCAACCTCCTGCCCTGGCGCCGCGTCGCCGGCAATGTCGACCTGCCGCTCATGCTTCGCGGGGATCGGCCGGAGAGCCGGCGAAAGCGCGTGGATGAGATGCTCGAATTGGTCGGGCTTTCCGGCGCCGCCGCCAAGTTCCCGTGGCAACTCTCCGGCGGGATGAGGATGCGGGTGTCCATCGCCCGCGCGCTGAGCCTCGCGCCGCGGATCCTGCTCCTGGACGAGCCCTTCGGGGCCCTCGACGAGATGACGCGCGACCGGTTGAACGAGGACCTGCTGGCCATCCGCCAGCGCGACCCCTTCACCGCCTTCTTCGTCACCCACTCCGTGTCGGAGGCGGTGTTTCTCTCGACACAGGTCGTCGTGCTGGGAAGCAACCCCGGGCGCGTGACCGACGTGATCGAGGTTCCCTTCGCCTATCCGCGCCCCGCGGAGCTTCGGGAGGCGCCCGAATTCCTCAGCCTCCTCGCCCGGACGACCCACGCGCTGCGGGCCGCGCTCCCCCCGCCATGAGGCGCCAGCTCTTCTGGGTCTTTCCGGTCGTCACCGGCCTGGCGCTCCTCGCGCTGTGGTACGGCCTGAAGTGGGCGCTGAACATCGAGTCGTTCATCCTCCCGGCGCCCGACGAGGTCCTGCGGGCCGCCTGGCAGGAGAGGCACACGCTCGCGTCCGCGGCCCTGCGCACGGGCTCGGGCGCCCTCCTCGGCTTCTTTGCTGCCGTCGGCATCGGGTTCCTGATCTCGATGTTCATGGCCCTGTCGATCCGCATCAAGCAGTCCTTCTATCCCTATATCCTGATCATCCAGATGACACCGGTCATCATCCTCGCCCCGATCTTCGTCCTGTGGCTCGGCCAGGGACTGGCGAGCATCACGGCGATCACCTTCATGATCTGCTTCTTTCCGGTCGTGGCGAACACGACCATGGGATTCATCTCGACCGACCAGAACCTCCGCGAGCTCTTCACCATGTGCAAGGCGACGCGGTTCCAGGAGATCCGCCACCTGCGGATTCCCGCGGCGATGCCCTATTTCCTGACCGGGGTCAAAATCGCCGGGACGCTCGCCCCGATAGGGGCGATCACGGGCGACTTCCTGGCCGGCAGCGCCGACAACGGCATTGGCGGCATCGGCTTCATGACAATCGCCTATTTTTCCCAGCTGAAGATCCCCGCGCTTTTCGCGACGGGCATGGTCGCCTGCGCCCTCGGGTTCCTCTTCGTTGGCGGCGTCAGCCTCTTCCACTGGCTGATCCTGCGCCGCTGGCACGACTCGCTGCGCAAGGCGGACAGCTAGATTGCCGCTGCATTGGTCCGATGTAGCCGGCCTCCCAGAGGCCGGTGCCTGGGGTCCTATCTCCGAACCCCGGCCTCTGGGAGGCCGGCTACATCCGGACACCTCCAAAGATTGACTCTTTGCCCGTTAAGCCGTCGCCTGAGGGGTACGGGGTGTAGCTTAGCCTGGTAGAGCGCCTGGTTTGGGACCAGGAGGTCGCAGGTTCGAATCCTGTCGCCCCGATTTT
>CAITEC010000034.1 GCA_903891325.1 uncultured Opitutaceae bacterium | reverse complement strand
GTCGACCACGACGAGCGCAAACGTGACGGTCGCCAAGGCGGCCGCCACGGTCACGATCGCCCCGTCCAGCCTCGCGCAGCCCTTCAGCGGCTCGCCGCAGGCGGTGGCCGTTGCGACGACCCCGGTTGGGTTGACCGTGGTCACCACCTACACGGGCACGGGCGCGACCTCCTACGGACCGTCGACCACCGCCCCCTCAGCGGTTGGCACCTACACGGCAAGTGCGGTCATCAGCGATGCCAATTACCAGGGAACGGCCACCGGGACCCTGACGATCGCCCTCGCCGCGCCGGTGATCACGAGCAACCTGAGCGTCGGGGCAACCTTCGGGGTCGCCTTCACCTATACGATCACCGGCAACTCCTCGCCGGGCTCCTTTAGCGCCACGGGCCTGCCGGCCGGGCTCACCCTGGTCACGTCGACGGGCGTGATTTCCGGTACGCCGACGGTCGCGGGCACCTTCAATGTCACGATCGGGGCGACGAACACGACCGGCACGGGAACGGCGACCCTGGTCATCACGATCGCACCCGGGTTCGCGGTGCCGATCGTCTCGAGCAGCGCGAACGCCTCGGGCCAGGTCGGGGTCGCCTTCACCTACACGGTGCTCGCCAGCAACCTGCCGTCGGCCTTCGGCGCCACCGGGCTGCCCGCGGGTCTGTCCCTGTCGGCGACCACCGGGGTGATTTCCGGGACGCCCACGGCGCCGGGCATCTTCACGGTCGCCCTGACCGCCAGCAACGTGGCCGGCACGGGCCCGGCGTACACCGTGACGATCACGATCGCCGCCGCGGCGAGTGCGCCGACGATCACCAGCGCGGCCGCCGTCAGCGGCACGGTGGGGACCCAGTTCACGTACGCGATCGCCACTTCGATAACGGCGACAAGCTTCACGTCAACGACCCTGCCCGCCGGCCTGAGCCTGAACACCTCCTCCGGGGTGATTTCCGGCACGCCCACAGTCTCGGGGACCTTCACGGTCACGGTCACGGCGAGCAATTCGACGGGAACGAGCGCTCCGCTCAGCCTGGTGATCGTGATCGCCGCGAAGACGACGGCCCCCGTGATCAACAGCTCGCAGACCGCGTACGGGACCCAGAACGACGGGTCCTTCAGCTACCAGATCACCGGGACAAATTCGCCGACGCACTTCACGGCCTCCGGCCTGCCCGCGGGCCTGACCCTGAACGCGACCTCCGGGCTGATCACCGGGACCCCCGCGACGGTCGGCACGACCAGCGTGGTGCTCACCGCCAGCACCTCGACGGACACCAGCGCCGCGTTTGTCCTTACCATCACGATCAACCCGGTGCCCACCGCCCCGGGGATCGACAGCGGCAACACGGCGGGGGCCACCGTCACGGTCGGCTTCACCTACCAGATCCATTCCACCCCGGTGGCGACCTCCTACTCGCTGGCCGGCGGCCCGGCCTGGCTGGGGATCAACACGGCGAGCGGACTGCTCTCCGGCACGCCGACGGGCATGCCGGGCACCTACACGGTCGTGCTGACGGCGACCAACGCCTTCGGGACGAGCTCCTCCTTCGCCCTGGTGATCACGGTTGCAGCGGCCCCCGGAACCCCGGTGGTGACCAGCACGGCCCTTCCCCCGGCGGCAACAGCCGGCGTGGCCACAACCGACACGGTGAACGGCTGCCTTTACCAGATCGGCGTCCAGCCCAGCACGGGCGTGGCCTACTATTATGTGGTCGGGAGCCTGCCCCCGGGCCTGAGCCTGGACCCGGTCTCCGGCCTGATCTTCGGCACCCCGACGGTGCCGGGTGTCTACTCCTTCTCGGTGGGAGCGGCCACGGCCACCCTGATCGGTGAGCCCGCGCAGGTGTCCGTGACGATCAATGCGGCCCCGGGAACCCCGCAGATCACCAATTCGGGCAACAGCAATTCATCGGCCCTGGCGCGCGGCATCATCAGCGGCGAGAGCTATCCGACCGCCAGCGGCACCGTCGGCACGGCCTTCAGCTACCAGATTTCCGCCTCGGGGAGCCCGACCGCCTACACCGCAACGGGGCTGCCCGCCGGCCTGGCTGTCAATCCGTCCACCGGCGCGATCAACGGCACGCCAACCACTTCGGGCGTGTACACCGTCCTGATCAGCGCGACGAACGGCTACGGGATCGGGGCCAGCACCAACCTGATCATAACGATCAGCCCGCCGGCCGCCGCCCCGACGGTCGCCAGTTCGCCCACGGACAATGCGATCGCCGGCACGGCCTACAGCTACCAGATTGTCGCCAGCAATAGCCCCGCCAGCTACAATGCAACGGGCCTGCCGACCGGGCTGGGGCTCAACTCCACGACCGGCGTGATCAGCGGGGCGCCCACGGTGCCCGGGGTCTACTCGATCTCGCTGAGCGCCAACAACGGCAGCGGAGCCGGTCCGGTGCTCAGCCTCACCCTGACCGTTTCCCCGGCCACCGGCGCCCCCACGATCACCAGTGCCTCGACCACCACCGGGACGGTCGGCGCCGTGTCCTCCACCTACCAGATCACCGCCTCCAATGGGCCGCTCACCGCCTTCTCCGCCCAGAACCTGCCCGCGGGGCTCTCGCTGAACATCGGGACGGGCGCGATCACCGGGACCCCGACCGTGGCCGGCGTGACCATCGCCACACTCACGGCCACCAACGCGGTCGGCCAGAGCTATCCCTTCGCCCTGCAGATCACCGTGGCCCCGGCCGCGACCAGTTCCTCGGTCACGAGTGCATCGACAGCGGCGGCCACCACCGGGTCGTCCTTCAACTACCAGATCGCCGCGAGCAATACGCCGATCAGCTACAACGTGGCCGGCCTGCCCTCGGGGCTCACGGTGAGCGGCTCGGGCCTGATTTCCGGAACGGTCACCGCGGCGGGCTCCTATCCGATCACGATCAGCGTCAACAACGCGACGGGGACCGGCTCGACCTTCACGCTGACGATCACCGCGACCAACCCGGTGACCTACGTGCGGCTGGTGAACCTCTCGGCCCGCGCCTTCGTGAACACCGGGGGCAACGTGCTGATCGCCGGGTTCGGCATCTCCGGGACAGGCAACAAGCAGCTCCTCCTGCGCGGCGTCGGCCCGGACATGAACTCGTACTTCGGCGTCCCCGACGACCTGGCCGACTCCAACCTGGCGCTTTACGACAACGGGAACCAGACCGGCGAAGCCGGGATCGGCGCCAAGGTCATCTCCTCGAACAACGGCTGGCAGACCACCCCG
>CAITEC010000033.1 GCA_903891325.1 uncultured Opitutaceae bacterium | reverse complement strand
GATCTCCGAGCGCGCTGAGCAAATCGAGAATACTCAGAATTTTTATTCCCAAATCAGAGTGCCCGTTCTTCGCTTGAATCTTGATTGGGGACAGAGTCGCTCAGCGCGCTCGGAGATCGCGCTCCACCTAATTCAGAGCATGAACATGACCGGCTTCTCGAGCAGTTCCTTCACCGCGTTGAGGAACAGCGCCCCGGTCGCCCCGTCGACGACGCGGTGATCGCAGGAGAGCGTGAGGGCCATCCGCTGGCCGATCACGATCTTGTCGTCCTTGACGACGGGCTTCTTCACGGTCGCGCCGACGGCGAGGATCGCGGCGTCGGGGGGATTGATGATCGCGCTGAAGCGCTCGATCCCGAACATGCCCAGGTTCGTGACGCAGAACGTGCCCCCGGTGTACTGGGCGGGCTGAAGCTTCTTCTCCTTCGCCAGCTTCGCGAGCGACTTCGTCTCCTTGCTGATGGTCATGACCGATTTCGACTGGGCGTCCCGGATCACGGGGGTAATGAGCCCGTCCTCGATCGCGACCGCGAAGGAGACGTGCGAGGAGGAATGCTGGCGGATGGCCGGCTGCCCGCCCTTTGGCTCAACCCACGAGCGGTTCACCGCGGCGACGCGCCGCAGGCTCTCGGCGGCGGCCTTGATGACGAAGTCGTTCACCGAGAGCTTCACGCCGTCCTTTTCAAGGGATGCATTCAGCTGCGCGCGAAGGGTCAGCATCGGCTCGGCGTCCACCTCGATCTCAAGGTAGAAGTGGGGGATCTGGGTCTTGGACTCCAGGAGCCGGCGGGCGATCAGGGCGCGGATGGTGGAGACGGGGGTGAGCCCTTCGGTGGACGGCGGGTTTGAAATTGGCAATCCGGCTACGCTTGCGGATGCAAGCTTCGCCGGGACGACTCCGGCAGGGACTGCCGGAGTCGGCTTCGCCGCGATGGCTTCGGCGGACGCCGCCGCAGTCGCTTCGACGTCGGCGCGGACGATGCGGCCGTTGGGGCCGCTTCCGGCGACCCGGGAGATGTCGACGCCTTTCGTTTCGGCGAGTTTGCGGGCTAGCGGAGAGATGCGGATTCTGCCGGAGGGGCCTGACGGAACTTCGGCTGACTGGGCGTTTGACGCGGGCTGTCCGGCGGCTGACGGCCCGGCTGCGTCTGCTGCTGCAGACTTCGCCGGGACTCGGCCGCTTGCAGCGGCCTCGGCGGGGTGCATTGACGATTGGGTCCCCACAGATTCACCCGGTATTCCGACGATGCAGAGAGGGGACCCAATGGGGACCTGGGAGCCGGCCGGGGCGATGATCTTCAGCAGGACGCCGTCGAAGAAGCTCTCCAGCTCCATCGCGGCCTTGTCGGTCTCAACCTCGGCGAGCATGTCCCCGGTGACAACCGGGTCGCCCTCCTTCTTCAGCCACTTCACGAGCGTGCCCACGGTCATGGTGTCGCTCAGCTTGGGCATGTCGATTATGTTGGCCATTGGGTTGAGGAAAGGGCGTAATGCCTCGGTCGGAAAGCGAAAACCGGGGCGGGTTGCGGGCCGGTGGTCAGCGGAGCAGCTCGATCGCCGCCTGGATGATTTTCCCCGCGTCGGGAAGCTGCTGGGCCTCCAGCGGCGGGCTGTAGATCGCCGGGGCGTCGATCGAGTTGATCCGCCGGATCGGCGCGTCGAGGTCGTCGAAGGCCGCCTCCTGGATCATGAACGCGAGCTGGGCCCCGACTCCGCAGAAGGGCTTGCCCTCCTCGACGAGAAGGACGCGGTGGGTCTTCCGGACGGAGGCGAGCACGGTTTCCTCGTCGAGCGGGCGGATCGAGCGCAGGTCCACGACCTCCGCGGAGATGCCGTGGTCCTGCTCGAGGGTGTGGGCCGCCGCAAGGGAACTGACGACCGCGCGTCCGTGGGCGATGATGGTGAGATCGGTGCCGGGGCGCTTCACATCGGCCAGGCCGAGGGGGATCAGGTACTCCTCCGTGGGAACCTCCCACTTCTCGCCGTAGAGGAGCGTGTTCTCCATGAACAGGACCGGATCGTTGTCGCGGATCGCGGACTTCAGCAGGCCCTTGGCATCGTAGGCGGTCGCCGGGCAGACGACCTTGACGCCCGGATGGCTCGCGCAGATCGCCTCCGGGGTGTGGGAGTGGGTCGCCCCGACGTTCGTGCCGCCGTTGCCGGGGCCGCGGATGACCAGCGGGCAGTGGATCTGGCCGCCGGACATGTAGCGGATGTTGGCCGCGTTGTTGAGGATCTGGTCGAAGGCCACCGCGTAGAAGGACCAGAACATAAGCTCGATCACCGGGCGGATCCCGAGCATCGACGCGCCGATTCCCAGGCCGACGAAGCCGGCCTCGCTGATCGGGGTGTCCACGATCCGCTTCGGCCCGAATTTCTCGAGCAGGCCCTCGGTCACCTTGTAGGCGCCGTTGAACTGGCCGACCTCCTCGCCCATGACGACAACATTGGGATCGCGCTGGAGTTCCTCGGCAAGGGCGTGGCGGATGGCTTCGCGGTAGGAGAGAAGGGGCATGGCGGGAGGCGTCGGTGTGCGAAAGGGTCAGCCGAAGAAGATGCGGCCGCGGGACTGCTTCTCGGAGGGATTGTCCTCCTCCCAGTAGACGTCCTTCGTGATGTCGGCGACGGCCGGGAAGGGGCTCGCCTCCGCGAATTCCGCGGCGGCCTCCGCCTCGGCGCGCACCGCCGCGTCGATCGCCGTCGCGCCGATCTCGTCGAGGACGCCCTCGGCGAGCAGCGCGTTGCGGAAGACCTGGATCGGGTCCTTGCTGCGCCGGTACTCCTCGACCTCAGCCTTGGTGCGGTAGGTGTTGTCCGGGTCGGCGACCGAGTGGCCGCGGTAGCGGTAGGTGTCGATCTCCACGATGGCCGGCTTCGAGCGGTCCCGGGCCTGCGCGACGAATTTCGCCATGCAGGCGCGGACCTCGTAGATGTCGTGCCCGCCGCAGATGCCCCAGTCCATGTCGTAGCCCTCGGCCCGCTTGGACAGTTCGCCGGCCGAGGATCGCGCCTGGCTGGTGCCCATCGAGTAGCCGTTGTTCTCGATGACAAAGACGACGGGAAGCTGCCAGAGGGCCGCCAGGTTGTAGGTCTCGTGGACGGACCCCTGGTTCACCGCGCCGTCGCCCATGAAGGCCAGGCAGGCCCCCGCGATTCCCCGGTACTTCAGGGCGTAGGCGATCCCGGCGCCGAGCGGCACCTGGCCGCCGACGATCCCGTGGCCGCCCCAGAAGTTGCGCGCCGGGTCGAAGAAATGCATCGAGCCGCCCTTGCCCTTGGAGCAGCCGGTCGCCTTCCCGTAGAGCTCGGCCATCAGGGCCTTGATGTCCATGCCCATGGCGATCGCATGGCCGTGGTCCCGGTAGGCGGTGATCACGTGGTCGTTGTCGCCCAGGAGCGAGCAGCAGCCGACGGCAACGGCCTCCTGGCCGTTGTAAAGGTGCAGGAAACCGCCGATCTTCTTGGCCTGATAGGCCCTCAGGCTGCGCTCCTCAAAGCGCCGAATCAGGAGCATGGTCCTGAAGAGTCGGGTCTTCTCCTCGGCCGAAAGAGCCTCATTGACAGGAGAATTGCTATATCCTTTTGCAGTGGAGCTGGTTGAGGTATTGTCGTCCGCCATCGATATCGAAGGTTCGTTCACACAGAGTGAGCGGCGAACCTAAAGCGCGATTCGTGCCGACACAAATTTAATATTCGGGACGGTTCTACGGGGCGATCTCCTCGATCTCGACCCGGAGCGGCTGGCCGGGCAGGCAATCGGCCTTCAGCGAGACAAACCCGCCGCGGTGCCGGTCGTAGATTGGCCAGAGGGCGGTGCGGTCCGTCTCCGGGATCGAAAGCTCCCCGATGGCCGCCCGCGAGAAGAACCCGAACCGGCCCTCGCCGATCTCCGCGGGCAGCCCCGGAATCGGTTGCCGGCACTGGAAGAGGAAAAGGAGCCAGTGCGAGCTGCCCTCGTACGCCTTCTCGGCGATGATGGCAAAGAGGTGGAGGTCCGCGGCCGTGACGGCGAGGGCGGCCTCCTCGTGGATTTCGCGGACGGCGCACTCGAAGGGGGACTCCCCCAGGCCGGTCTCCAACTTCCCGCCAATCGGGCTCCACACCCCGCGGTTCGGCGGCTTGTTTCTCAGCAGGAGAAGCTGCTCGCCCGCCGCGTTCTGGATGAAGACCAGGACGGCGATCTTGTGCGACAGGCCGGCGGCCGGGATGGAGGTTGCCATAATGCGGCATGAGAAGTCTCAGAAAAGGCGGAGGCAACCAAGGCGATACTGGATCGGCCGGCGAGGACCTGGCCGCCCGCTTCCTGGCGCGGTCGCGCGGCTACGCGCTGAAGGTCCGCAACTGGAGGAACCCGGCGGACCGCAGGGAGGAGATCGACCTGGTCTGCCGCGACGGCGAAGTCCTCGTCTTTGTCGAAGTCAGGACCCGGTCCGAGGACGCTCTCGTGCCGGGATTCTTCTCGATCGACGGTCGGAAGCGAAGGACCCTCCGTCGGGTGATCCGGGCGTACCTGCGCCTGCTCCGCCACAGGCCGCGGACCTTCCGGCTGGATGTGGTCGAGGTCGAGCTGACCGCCGGCGAACCGGTCATCCGGCACTACGAGAATGTCGGGCTCTTTTCCGCCTGACGGGGGCTCGATGTGATTCCCGCGCAATTTTTTGTACTTTTCCCCCGATTGGCCGTATTCTCTGATACGCCATGGCCGAAACCGAACGACACCCATTCCTCAAGGGGCTCAGCAAGCACCGCGGCGCCCCGCCGACCGTCATCGTGATTTTCGGGGCCTCCGGCGACCTGACCGCCCGCAAGCTCATCCCGGCCGTCTACAATCTGGGATTCGACAACCTGCTCCCGGCCGATTTCTTCCTGGTGGGTTACGGGCGCAAGCCGATCCCGGACGAGGAATTTCGCACGATGGCAGCGTCGGCCATCAGGGAATTCTCGCGCCGCGAGCTCGATCCGGCCGTCTGGGCCCGCGTGGCAGCCCACGCAAGCTATGTGAGCGGCGGCTACGACGAGAAGGCCGCCTTCGACAAGCTGGCCGCCCACATCGCCGGGATCGAGAAGACGCTCGGCCGCGACGTGCAGTCGCTTTTCTACATCTCGACGCCGCCGTCGGTCTTCGAGCCGATCCTGAAAAACCTGGGGGCGAGCGGCCTGGCGGGAAAATATCTCGGCCAGCCCCACCAGTCGAAGGTGATCATCGAGAAGCCCTTCGGCCGCGACCTGGAATCGGCCCGGCAGCTCAATTCCACGCTGCGCTCCGTGTTCGCCGAGCGGCAGGTCTACCGGATCGACCACTACCTGGGCAAGGAGACGGTCCAGGACCTCCTGGTCCAGCGTTTCGCCAACGCGATCTTCGAGCCCCTCTGGAACCGGAACTTCATCGAGAGCGTGCAGATCACGGTCGCCGAGGAGGTCGGGGTCGGCAGTCGCGCCGGCTATTACGAGCAGAGCGGCTGCCTGAGGGACATGCTGCAAAATCACACGATGCAGCTCCTGGCGCTGACGGCGATGGAGCCCCCGGTCTCGCTCGATGCGGAGGCCGTGCGCGACGAGAAGGTCAAGGTCCTCAAGGCGATCCAGCCCCTCGTGCTCGGCCCCGGGGGCGATGTCGTCCGGGCGCAGTACGGCCCGGGCCTGGTCGCCGGAAAGCCCGTCCCGGGCTATCTCCAGGAAGCCGGGATCAACCCGCAGTCCGCGACGGAGAGCTACGCCTCGATTCGCTTTTCGATCAACAATTGGCGATGGCAGGGTGTGCCCTTCTACCTGCGCTCCGGCAAGCGGATGCCCCACCGGGTGACGGAGATCGCGATCCAGTTCAAGCGGCCGCCCGGCACGCTCTTTGCCGAGGGCGGCCGGTTCGACCTGGCGGCGAACACGCTCTCCTTCCAGATCCAGCCCGACGAGGGGCTCAGCCTCATCCTCAACGGGAAGATTCCCGGCCTGGAGACGCGCACCCAGCCCGTGAAGATGAATTTCCGCTACGCGACGACCTTCGGCTCGAACACGCCCGAGGCGTACGAGAGGCTGGTCCTCGACGCGATGATCGACGACGGGACGCTCTTCATCCGCGGGGACGAGGCGGAGACCTCCTGGGGACTTTACACGCCCGTCCTCGACTATTGGCGCAGCCAGGGGCGCAACGGGCTTGAAAGCTACCCCGCCGGCTCCTGGGGGCCGCCCGGGGCGGATGCCCTCCTGGGGAAAAGCGGCCACTCGTGGCGGAAGCCCTGAATCCGGCGGCCGTCGATCCCATTTCCCCGATGCCTGTCCCCCAAAAGCGGATCTTCGACGCCCTTCCGGGCATTGAGGCGCCCGTCGGTGCGATCGCCTCGAGCCTGGCGGGCATGTGGTCGGACGCGGTCGAGCAGGGCCGGCCGGCCCCCGCCGAGGAGGACTCGACGGCCACGCAGGTCAACTTCGTGCTCCACCTGGGCCTGAACGCGGGCGCCGAGGACGCGGTCGCCCAGTTCGGGACCGTCGTGGCCTTTTCGCGCCGCTATCCCTGCCGGGTGGTTGTGCTCTGCCCGCTGCACGACGACGATTCCGACACGGAGATGCGGTGCAAGGTCTACGGCGAGTGCACCGTCGGCAAAACCCGGGACGACGCGCGCTGCTGCGAGTTCGTGATGCTGAGCTACCCGCGCAGCCTGCGGCAGTACCTCGAGAGCCAGGTCTCCGTATTCCTCTCGACGGACCTGCCGCTCTATTACTGGGCGCACGGATTTGCGACAAACAGCGGCCTGGCCGACTACCGCTACTTCCTCACCGATTCCAAGCGGGTCCTGATCGACAGCTCGGAGGCCCCCGCCGGGGCGATGGTCTATCCCTGGCCGCGGCCCGAGGCCATGCGCGACCTGGTCGCCGCCCGGCTGCTGCCGGTGAGGCAGGGCATCGGGCAGTTCCTGAGCCGCTACCCCATGGACGTCCTGTCGGGCGGACTCAGGGCCGTTTCCGTGGAGCACGGCGCGGGGCTGGAGCCGGAGGGCCGGGTCCTGGTGGATTGGCTGAAGGACCGGCTCGGTGCCTGCGCCGCCGCATTCGGTTGCGCCCCGGCCAAGGACGCCGCGGCGCGGACGCTGTCGGTCGCCTTCGCCTACGATGGGGCCAAGTCCTTCACCTGGTGCGGGGACCTGGCCGCCGGGCATGCGCTCTTTTCCGCCGACTTCGGCTCCGGAGCCACAACGCTGCCCGCCTCCGTCAGCCTTCTCTCGCCGGACGACGCCCTCAGCGAGGCGATGTTTTTCTGACGGCACCGTCCCCTTTCAAATAACCTGTCGGATTTGAACAGGAAGATCGAGAAGGGCGAGAAGCTCAATCCGTCAAAATCCGACTATGTCCGGAATAAAAACCGGATTCCGCGCCCCCTGTTGGTTCCAAGAGCTTAAATTTGAGCCCTTCCTTCAGGGCCTTTCCGATCTTCCCGGCCTTCCTGTTCAAAAAGCATACCTCCGGGACAGTGCAAATACCCTGAGTTTGGCTGCTTGACCCCATCCCGGGGCGGGCGAATAACTGGGCACTTCCCCGTGACCATCCTGGATGAAATCAAGTGGCGTGGCCTCTATGCCGACTGCACCGATCCCGACGCCCTCGGCCGGCGGGTGGCGGAAGGGCCGATAACCCTTTACAGCGGCTTCGACCCGACGGCCGACAGCCTCCATGTCGGGAACCTGGTCCCGCTCCTGGCCCTGCGGCGTTTCCAGCTGCACGGGCACCACCCGATCGTGCTCGCGGGCGGCGCCACGGGCATGATCGGGGACCCGGGAGGCCGGTCCTCGGAGCGAAACCTCCTCTCCGCCGACCAGGTCGCCCACAACGTCTCCCGCATCAAGGTGCAGCTGGCGAAGTTCCTGGACTTCGAGGTTGCGACCAACCCGGCCCGCCTGGTCAACAACGAGACCTGGACGGCCCCGCTCAGCTACCTGGAGTTCCTGCGCGATGTCGGGAAATTCTTCACGGTGAACTCGATGGTGGCCAAGGAGTCGGTCCGGGCCCGGATGGAGGACCGCGAGAACGGAATCAGCTACACGGAGTTCAGCTACATGCTCCTCCAGGCCTTCGATTTTTACCACCTGCACCAGGCCCATCGCTGCGAGCTGCAGATCGGCGGGTCCGACCAGTGGGGCAACATCACCGCGGGGACCGACCTGATCCGCAAGAAGGCGGCGGGCGGGCGGGCCTGGGGCCTCACGCTCCCGCTGATCACGAACGCCGACGGCTCCAAGTTCGGAAAGTCGACGGGCGGGGGCTCCGTGTGGCTGGATCCGTCGAGGACCAGCGTGTACCGGTTCTACCAGTTCTTCGTGAACGTGGACGACCGGGACGCGGTGAACTACCTGAAATTCTTCAGCTTCCTTCCCCGCGAGGAGGTGGAGGCGCTCGGGGAGGAGCAGGTCCGGAACCCCGGGGCGCGGACCCCCCACAAGCGCCTGGCCCGCGAGTTCACGACGCTCGTCCACGGCGAAGCCGCCTGCGCCGACGCGATCCGCGCGAGCGAGATCCTGTTTGGCGGCGGGCTGGAGGGCATCAGCGAGGCGCTTTTCAACGACGCCGTGGGCGAGCTGCCGGCCGCGGACCTGGAGAAGGCCCGGCTCGACGCCCCGGGCGCGCTGATCACGGACCTCCTGGTCGCCGGCGGGCTCTGCCCGTCGAAGGGGCAGGCGCGGAAGGACATCGAGGGCGGGGGCATCTACCTGAACAACGCGCGGATCGCCGACGCCGGGCGCATGGTCGCCCCCGCCGACCTGCTCTTTGGCAAGTACCTGCTCCTCCGAAAGGGAAAGCGGAATTACGCGGTCCTGAAGGTTCGCTGAGGCGCCCGGGCCCGACCCTGAAGCAGAAACGGGTTGCGGCGCGGCATTTGTGGGTTCTATTTGACGGGTTCCCTGACCGGCAACGGCCGGGAAATTTCAATCCAAACACGCAAAACTCAACTCCTCCGCACCCATGCCCATACCCGTTGGATCCAAAGCCCCCGATTTCACCCTCAAGACCCTGACGGCCGACGGCCTGAAGGACGTCACGCTCAGCCATAATTTCGGCAAGAAGCAGACGGTCATCCTGTTCTTCCCGCTGGCCTTCACCGGGGTCTGCACCCAGGAAATGTGCGACATCACCTCCGGGCTCACCCAGTACTCCGGCCTCAACGCGGAGGTCTACGGGGTGAGCGTCGACAGTCCCTTCTCCCTGGATGCGTGGGCCAAGCAGAACAAGATCGGCGTCACCCTCCTGAGCGACCTGAACCGGACCACGACCAAGGCCTACGACGTCGTCTTCCCGATGCTCGCCGGGGTCGGCGACACGAGCGCGCGCGCGGCCTTCGTCATCGGCACGGACGGCGTCGTCAAGTATTCCGAGCAGACCGCCACGCCGAAGGACTTGCCGAATTTTGCGGCGGTCAAGGCGGCCCTGTCCCGCTGAGCTCCTCCCTCCCGACCCGACGCGGCCCCCCTTCATGTCCCTTCCCAGCCCCCTCGACTCGCTCCAGAGCTTCACGGCAAACGGCGCGGCGCACCGGTTCTACTCGGTGCCCGCGCTCTCGCGGGCCGGGTTCCCGGTGGAGCGGCTTCCCGTCTCCATCCGGATCGTGCTCGAGTCGCTGCTGCGCAACTGCGACGGCAGCCGCGTGGCCGAGCCGGCCGTCCGGGCGCTCGCGTCCTGGAAGGCGAAGGGGCCGCGGACCGAGGAGATTCCCTTCGTCGTGGCGCGGATCGTCCTGCAGGACTTCACGGGGGTCCCGCTCCTTGTCGACCTTGCCGCGATGCGCTCGGCGGTCGCCAAGCTGTCGCGCGACCCGAAGCTTATCGAGCCGCTGGTGCCGGTGGACCTGGTTGTCGACCACTCCGTGCAGGTCGATTTCTCGGGCAACGCCGAGGCGCTCCGGAAGAACCTGGACATCGAGTTCGCGCGCAACCGGGAGCGCTACCAGTTCCTCAAGTGGGGCATGCAGGCCTTTGAGACCTTCAAGGTGGTCCCGCCGGGGATCGGCATCGTCCACCAGGTGAACCTCGAGTACCTCGCCAAGGGGATCCTGGCGTCCGGGACCGACGGCGTTGTCTACCCGGACACCCTGGTCGGGACCGATTCGCACACGACGATGATCAACGGGCTGGGCATCGTCGGATGGGGCGTGGGCGGCATCGAGGCGGAGGCCGGCATGCTCGGGCAGCCGGTCTACTTCCTCACCCCGGACGTCGTCGGCGTCCACCTCACCGGTTCGCTCAGGGAGGGCGTGACCGCCACGGACCTGGCGCTGACGCTCACCCAGATCCTCCGGAAGGCGAAGGTCGTCGGCAAATTCGTCGAGTTCTACGGGCCCGGGGCGGCGGCGCTCCCGGTCGTGGACCGGGCGACGATCGCCAACATGGCCCCCGAGTATGGCGCGACCATGGGCTTCTTCCCGATCGACGGGGCGTCGGCCGAGTACCTTCGCGCAACGGGCCGGAGCGACGCGCACATCGCCCTCTACGAGGCCTACTACCGGGCGCAGGGACTCTGGGGCATACCGGCCAAGGGCGACATCGACTATTCCCAGGACCTCGAGCTCGACATCGGATCGGTCGTGCCCAGCGTCGCCGGGCCGAAGCGGCCGCAGGACCGGATCGACCTGCCGCGCATGAAGCAGGAGTTCCTCTCGGCGCTCGCGAAGCCGGCCGCGGAGAACGGCTTTGGCAAGTCGGCTGCGGATGTCGCCGGGAGCTACCCGGTCATGGCCCGCGGCGACGAGTCCTTCAGCCCCGGCGGCGGCGGGCATGCGGCGGGCGCCGCGTCCACCCGCTCGGTCGGCGAACTCCACAACGGGAGCGTCCTGATCGCCGCCATCACGAGCTGCACGAACACCTCAAACCCGAGTGTCATGCTGGCGGCCGGACTCCTTGCGAAGAAGGCGGTCGAGCGCGGGCTCTCGGTCAATTCCCTGGTCAAGTCCTCGCTGGCTCCCGGCAGCCGGGTGGTGTCCGACTACCTCGCGGCCGCAGGGCTCCAGGTCTACCTCGACAAGCTCGGCTTCCAGACCGTCGGCTACGGCTGCACGACGTGCATCGGCAATTCCGGCCCCCTGCATCCGGCGATCGAGGAGGCGGTGACCCGAAACGACGTGGTCGCCGCGTCGGTCCTCTCCGGGAACCGGAACTTCGAGGCGCGGGTGCACCAGAACATCAAGGCGAACTTCCTCATGTCGCCCCCGCTCGTCGTGGCCTTCGCGCTCGCGGGGCGCGTTGACATCGACCTTACCAAGGAGCCGCTCGGGCGGGACGGGCAGGGGAAGGATGTTTACCTGCGGGACATCTGGCCCACCCAGGGTGAGATCCGGAGCCTCATGCAGGCCGCCCTCAAGCCGGAGGTCTTCCGCCGGCTATACACCGACTTCGCCGCGCAGAACCCGAAATGGAACGAAATTCCCTCGTCCACCGGCAACGTCTATGCGTTTGACCGGGCGTCGACCTACATCCAGGAGCCGCCCTTTTTCGACGATTTCTCGCTCACCCCCGGCTCGATCGGCTCGATCACCGGCGCGCGCGCCCTGGGGATTTTCGGGGACTCGGTGACCACCGACCACATCTCGCCTGCCGGCGCCATCAAGAAGAGCTCGCCCGCGGGCAAGTTTTTGACGGAGCAGGGCGTCGCCTTCGAGGATTTCAACAGCTACGGCTCGCGCCGCGGGAACGACCGGGTGATGACCCGGGGGACGTTTGCGAACGTCCGGATCAAGAACCTGATGCTCGGCGGCGAGGAGGGCGGAAACACCCTGCGCTACGGGCCCGGCGGCGCCGTGGAGAAGCTGGCGATATTCGACGCGGCGGCCCGCTACCGCAAGGAGGGGACGCCGCTGGTGATCCTCGCCGGGCAGGAGTACGGGACCGGCTCATCGCGCGATTGGGCGGCAAAGGGCACGCGGCTCCTCGGCGTGAAGGCCGTGGTCGCGCAGAGCTTCGAGAGGATCCACCGCTCGAACCTGGTCGGGATGGGGGTCCTGCCGCTCCAGTTCATGGACGGCACGACGGCGCAGTCCCTGGGGCTCGACGGCAGCGAGACTTACGAGATCGCCGGCTTGGGATCGTCGCTGAAGCCGATGCAGGACCTGGTTCTCCGGGTCCGGCGCAAGTCGGGCGAGTCCGCCGACGTCCCGGTCCGCTGCCGGATCGATACGCCGATCGAGATCGAATATTACCGCCACGGGGGGATCCTGCCCTTTGTCCTGCGGCAGATCCTGGCCCGGGCGTGAGTGTTTCCCAAGGTGGAGCGGGACCTCCGGGCACGCTTGTTTGGGACTCTACTCGCACAGCGCGCTCGGAGATCGCGCTCCACCTCGGAGAACCCGTTTCTCAATCCAGTTAATTAGTTAATAATTAACATCTTATCAATGACCGCTTGCCCCGGTATCGCAATTCGCCTCATTAGTGTCCACTAGAGATCGCTCAATCATGTCCGAAAGAGTTGCAAAGCCGGCTTTTCTCGTCGACGCGTATTCGGACCCTGTCCTGATGCGGATCGAGGGTCGCGCGGATTTTCACAACAGCTCCTGCCTGCGCGAGTTCTTCGGCGACATGTTTCGCCAGGGAAAGAAGCGGTTTGTCATCGATTTCCTCCAGTGCACCAGCATGGACAGCACCTTCCAGGGAGTGCTGGCGGAGGCGGCCCTCACGCTCCGCGGCGCGGGCGGTGGAAGCCTCGTCCTGGCGCGGCTGGGGCCGCGCAACCTTGAACTGGTCCGCAACATGGGCTTGCATCGCCTGATGACGGTCGACGCCGGGGCCTTCCCGCTTGATTTCAACACCTGCTCGACGCCGCTGAAGTGCGCCGACCTTTCGGAGCTCGACAACGCGCGCCTGGTGCTGGAGGCCCACGAGAACCTGGTGGCCGCCGACGAGGGCAACCGGGCCAAGTTCCAGGACGTGCTCGTGTTTCTCAGGAACCGGCTCGAGCAGCGCTGAACATGATTTCCGGCGTAGTCACGGGAATTGTGATCGGCGGCCTGGCGATGCTCGTGCCGCTCGCGCGGGTCCGCAGGCACCTCGAGCGCCAGGAGGACCAGAAGCAGCGGCTGGCCCAGGACCGGAAGCGCGTGCTGGAATTCATGCGCCTGATGGCCGAGTCGCTCGGGGAGGGGATGACCCTGCCCGAGCTCCGGCAGCGCATCGTCCACGCCTCCATCCTCTGCACCGGCGCGCTCAGCGGCTGCTTTTTCGAGGAGACGGCGGCCAAGACGATGCGCGGCGTGGCGGTCGAGGGCCTGTTTCCGCCGCACCGCCCGATTCCCGAGTCGGCGAAAAGCCACCTCACGAGCCGCGCCAAGTTCATCGAGCAGGTCCTCAGGGCCGAGGAATTTCCCCTGGGCGACGGCATCGTCGGGCGGGTGGCGCAGACGGGCCGGGGGGAGTTGGTCGCCGACGCCGGCGCCGACCCGAGGATCGTGCGGCATGACGCCGCCGCGCTGGCGGTGAAGTCGATCATCGCGATGCCGGTCGCCTTCCGCGGCCGCGTCTTCGGCGTGCTGGCGGTGACCAACCCGGCGGACGACCGGCCCTTCACGGATGTGGATTTCTCGCTCCTGCAGTCCTTCGCCGAGCAGGCGGCCATCGCGCTGCACAACGCCGAGTTCCTCCACCTCCAGATCGAGCGGAGGCAGCTCGACCTCGACCTGTCGATCGCCAGCGGGATCCAGCAGATGCTCTTTCCCAAGGAGACGGCGACGCTGCCGGGACTGGACCTGGGCGCAACCTACATTCCGGCGCAGCAGGTCGGCGGCGACCTGTATGATGTCTTTCCGCTTTCCGACCACACGCTTGCCGTGGTCGTTGCCGACGTGTCGGGCAAGGGGATCCCGGCCTCGCTCCTGATGGCGATCACGCGCACGAACCTGCGCCAGATCGCCCCACGGCACGAGTCGCCGGCGGGCGTCCTGTGCGAGCTGAACCGGACGATCGGCAGCGGGATCCACGGGGGTCTCTACGTGACCATGCTCTACGCGGTGATCGACACGCAGAAGAACATCGTGACCTTCGCCCGGGCCGGGCACGAGCTGCCGCTGCTTGCCCGCCGCGATCCGGCCAGCGGGGTCTACATGACCCAGTTCGCCGGGTCGGAGGGCATGTCGATCGGGATGGTGCCCGACGCGCTCTTTACCGCGGTCATCTGCGAGCGCACGGAGCCCTTTGGGCCCGGCGACGTGCTCGTCCTTTACACCGACGGGATCACGGAGGCGCCGAACGAGGACGAGAAGGAGTTTTCGGGCGCCCGGCTGGCCGACGCGGTGCGAATGCTGCACGGCGAACCCGCCGCCGCGATCAACGCGGGGATCCTTGAGAGCGTGCGGCGCTTTGCCGGCGAGTGCCCCCAGCGCGACGACCTGACGCTGGTGACGGTCAAGCGGGTTTGAACAGGAAGGTCGGGAAGGGCGGGGAGTTCGATCGATCGTAATCCGACCACTCCCGGTGCCGCGACCGGATTCCTGGCCCGACGTTGGTTCTAAAGCTGGTTTTTGGGCCCTTCTTCTCGGACCTTTCCGATCTTCCCGTCCTTCCTGTTCAAAAATCATCTCGCTGGGTCCGAACTGCCGCCTGTAGCCTGCGGGGGATGAAGGCAGCAGCCACTCCCAGTCTCGACCGGTTTTCCCAGCCGGACGCCGCGGGGCATTTCGGCCCCTATGGCGGCCTGTTTGTCCCGGAGACCCTGATGACGGCCCTGGAAGAGCTTTCGGCCGCGTATGCGGCGGCGAAGGCCGACCCGGGTTTCCAGGCGGACCTGGCCGGCCACCTGCGCGATTTTGCCGGGCGGCCCACGCCCATTTATTTTGCCGAACGGCTGACCGCCCATTGCGGCGGCGCGCGGATCTACTTCAAGCGGGAGGACCTTCTCCACACCGGGGCGCACAAGATCAACAACGCCCTGGGCCAGGCGCTGCTCGCGCGCCGGATGGGGAAAAAACGGATCATCGCGGAGACGGGGGCCGGGCAGCACGGGGTCGCCACGGCTGCCGTCTGCGCGCGGTTCGGCCTTGAGTGCGTGATCTACATGGGTGCGGTGGACATGGAGCGCCAGGCCCTGAACGTCTTCCGGATGCGGCTCATGGGCGCGGAGGTCCGTGGGGTGGAGGCGGGCCAGCGGACGCTCAAGGAGGCGATCAACGAGGCGATGCGCGACTGGGTCACGAATGTGCGCACGACCCATTACATCCTGGGCACGGTATACGGCGCCCATCCGTACCCCATGATGGTGCGGGATTTTCACCGGGTCATCGGCACGGAGGCGCGCGCGCAGATCCTTGGCCGCGAGGGCAGGCTGCCCGACGAGCTGATCGCCTGCGTCGGCGGCGGGAGCAACGCCATGGGCCTTTTCTTCGATTTCCTCGAGGATCCCGGGGTCAGGATGATCGGGGTCGAGGCCGGTGGCCGCGGCATCCGGACCGGGGAGCACGCCGCGCGCTTTGCGGGCGGACGCCTCGGCGTCCTCCAGGGCTGCGAGACCTTCATCCTCCAGGACGGAGACGGGCAGATCGAGCTCACGCATTCGGTCTCCGCGGGCCTGGATTACCCGGCCGTGGGCCCCGAGCACGCGTTTTACCGGGATCGCGGGCGGATCGAATTCGCGTATGCGACCGATGAGGAGGTGCTGGAGGCTTTCCGGCTCTGCTCCCGGCTCGAGGGGATCATACCGGCCCTCGAGAGCAGCCACGCGCTCGTGCACGCGCTGAAGCGGGCACGGGCGCTGCCGGCGGACAAGGTGATCGTGGTGAGCCTCAGCGGCCGCGGCGACAAGGATGTCCAGCAGGTGGCGGCGATCTTGAAAAAATAGGGCCTAAACGACCTATACCATGCCCCATAGGACCCATAGGACCTATCCATGAAAAGCATGACCGGCTACGGCCGCGCGACCGCTGTGCTCGGCGCGTCCACGCTCACCGTCCAGGTGAGCTCCGTCAACCGGAAGGCCCTCGATCTCACGATCTCGCTGCCGGAGGAGTGGGACGGGCTGGAGACGGAAGTGGGTGAGCAGGTCCGCCGGTTTGCGACCCGGGGGAAGGTCCACGTGGCGATGGAGCTCTCCACCGGGGAGCGTCCCGACGAGGTCTCCTGGGACCAGGCTGCCATTGACGATGCGCTGTCCCGGCTTGCGTCGCTGGCGGCGGCCCGCGGCGTCGCCTTCCAGCCGACGCCCGAGCTGCTCTGGCAGATAGCCAATTCAACCCGCAGGTCGCGCGCGGTGCCGCCGGCGGCCGACGCCCGGCCGGAGGCGCTCGCCGCCCTGGGGAAGGCCCTTCACGCATTCGCGATCATGCGGGCGAAGGAGGGCGAGGCCCTCCTCATCGATTTCCTCGCGCGGGTCGGGACCCTCAGGCGCCATGTCGACCTGGTGGCCGCGCGCGCCCCGCTGGTGACGCCGGCCTACCGGGAGAACCTTCTAAAGCGCCTGCGCGAGGCCGGGCTTGAGCTCGACATCGACGACGAGCGCGTCCTCAGGGAGATCGCGCTCTTCGCGGACCGCTGCGACATCAGCGAGGAGCTCACCCGCTTCCGCAGCCATCTCGACCAGTTCTCGGCCCTGCTGAAGACGGAGGGGGAGGTCGGCCGGAAGGCCGAGTTCATCCTTCAGGAGCTGGCGAGGGAAGCCCACACGATGGGCAGCAAGGCCAACGACCTATCGATCAGCCGCAACGTGATCGAGCTGAAGAACGAGCTCGAGAAGGTGAAGGAGCAGATTGCGAATGTGGAATAGGCGCTAGGGGCTTTTCCTCAGCGACATCACCAGATAAAGCCCGATGCCGACGCATATCCCGCAGTCGGCCACATTGAAGGTGGGATAGACATAGCGGCCGATGTGCACGTCGATGAAGTCGGTCACGTAGCCGTGGCGGAGCCGGTCGGTCAGGTTGCCGACAATGCCGCCGCAGAGCAGGCCGAAGCAGACCTGGTTCGAGGCGGCCTTCAGGCCGAGGGTGTGGCGCCAGACGAAGATCGCCGCCAGCGTGACCGAGGCGAAGATCGCAAGGGGGACGCTCCGGCCCAGGAACAGGCTCCAGGCCGCGCCGGTGTTCCCCCGGTGGACCAGGTAAAGGAATCCCCGTACGACCGTGATGGCTCCCGTGCCCTCGCCATAGGTGTCAAAGGCGAGCCGCCGCATGATCCACGCCTTGGTAAGCTGGTCCAGGACGGCAACGGCCGCGCCGACCAGCAGCAGCCACCGATAGGCCAGCAGCCGGCGTCCCGGGGGCTTGCCGCCGCCGACCTCGATTTCCACCCCGCCGGCGCTCATTCCTCGCCGCTGCCGTCGTCCTCGACGATTTTGCCGCCATCCTCGCCCATCTCGCTGAACAGGCCCGCCTGGCTGCGGCCGCGGTAGCGGTTCTTCTCGAGCTGCTTCTGCGCCTCGGCTGAATTCCGCGCGAAGGGGACGGCCAGGAGCCGGTCCTTGGAGATCGGCTTGCCCGTGATCTCGCAGACTCCGTAGGTGCCGTCGTGGATGCGCTTGATCGCCGCGTCGATCTCGGAGAGCGCTTCCTGCTCGCTGGAGACCAGGCTGAGCACGAAGTCGCGGTCAAAGGTGTTGATGCCCCCGTCGGCCATGTTCTGCCCGTACGCCGAAAGGTCCCCGGCGTCGTCCTTGGCCGAGCGCTTGAGTGACTCCTCCGAGTGCCGCTCGATCCCCTCAGTGAGATGGCTGCGAACGTCGAGGAGAAGCCGGTAGTAGCGCCGGAACTTCTCGGGCACGTCCTTCTCGGCGACCGCGGCCACCGACTTGGCCTTCTTCGGGTTGAAACCAAGGACGTCCGCCAGGGACGCGGCCTTGACGTGGTTGGGCTTGGCGGGCTTGGGCAGCGCGAGCACCGGTCGGGTCGCGGCGGGCTTGGCCGCGCCCTTCGACTCGGGCTTAACCGACGTGTCCGCCGCCTTGGAGGCGTTGGTCTTTGCGATCGCGCGCACCTCGTCGAGGCTGAAGGCGATGGGCTTGGACGCGGCCTTGCGGGCCAGGATATTGTCGCGAAGGGACTTTTTGGAAGGTTTTGCCATGGAAGGAGACGGCTTGGCCCGGGTATCCGGCGGGGCGGGCCTGCCGGGGGCAGGCTTGGTCCGCGAAGTTTCCCGCTTGGGTTGGGATCGGGCCGGTGCTGGTTTGTTGTTTTTCTTTGCCATGGGGAGTTTTGGGGGAGTAGGGGACTGACACTAAGACCGCAGATTGGCGGAAAGGCACGGACTATTGCGCATTCCCGCTACGTCCTGAGGGCCTCGACGCAGCGGGGGCAGATGTCGCCGTGGGCGGAAGGGACGAGGGCGGGCACCCAGCGCCAGCAGCGGGGGCAGCGCAGGGCCGCATCGTCGCTGCAGGGATGGATGGCGACCGAGATGTCGGCCGCGGGGCCGGCCGCCGGCCTCAGGACAACCCGGGAGACGATGAAAAGTTCCGGCAGGAAGTCGCGGTGCCGGTCCAGGATCCGAAAAACAGGATCCTCAGCCGATCCCCCGAGGGTGACGGACGCGTCAAGGGACTTGCCGAGCTTGCCCGCCGCCCGAAGGGGCTCGATCGCCTCGTAAACGCGGGCGCGGATCCTCAGCAGGGCGGCAACGTCGGACTCGACGGCCGCGTCGGTCCAGGCGGCGGGGATTTCCGGCCAGTCCTGGAGGTGGACGGACGCGGCGCTGAACTCGGCCCCGCCCGGGCCGAAGGACCAGGCCTCGTCGGCTGTGAACACGAGGATGGGGGCCAGTATCCTCGTGAGCGCCCGGAGGATGTGGTCGATCGCGGTCTGCGAGGAGCGCCGAAGGAAGGCGTTCGCGCCAAGGGTGTAGAGGCGGTCCTTGAGAATGTCGTGATAGGTCGCCGAGAGGGTCACCGAGCAGAACTGGTTGCAGAGCTGGTAGACGCGGTGGAACTCGAAGGCGTCGTACGCCGCCGTGCACTCGCGGACCAGGGCGGCCGCCTGGTGCAGGGCCCATCGGTCGAGGGTGTCCATCCGGTCGATCGGCACGCCGTCGCGCGCCGGGTCGAAATCCGAAAGGTTGGCCAGCTGGAAGCGGAAGGTGTTGCGAAGCAGCCGGTAGGTTTCGCCGATGTGGGAGAGGATTTCCTTCGATATCGGGATGTCGTTGCGGAAGTCCTGCGAGGCGATCCAAAGGCGGATGACGTCGGCCCCGTAGTCGGCGATGTAGGCGTCGCTGGTCTGCGGCTTGGCGTAGGTCTCGCTCTTCGAGATTTTCTTGCGATCCTCGTCGACGATGAAGCCGTGGGTGAGGACGGCGCGGTACGGAGCGCCGCCGAAGGCGATGACGCCGGTCCAGAGGGAGGACTGGAACCAGCCGCGGTGCTGGTCGCTGCCCTCGAGATAGAGGTCGGCGGGCCAGGAGGTGCCCCCGCGCCCGCGCTTCAGGACCGCGGCGTGCGAGGAACCGGAATCAATCCAGACGTCGAGCGTGTCCCGACCGCAGGTGAGCGCGGAGGGCGAGGGCCACTCCCCGGGAAGCGCCACGCCCTCGAGGATCACCGCCGGCTCGTTGTCGTACCAGAAGTTTGTGCCCTTCGCGGCGACCTTGTCGGCGACCGCCCGGGTGACGCCGGCATCGAGGTAGGCCCGCTTCTCGGAGTCGTAGAAGGCGGGTATCGGCACCCCCCACGCCCGCTGGCGGCTGATGCACCAGTCCGGCCGCGTCTCGACCGCCCCGCGCATGCGGCTTTCGCCCCAGGCCGGTATCCAGCCGCCGTGCGACGCTATCCGGGCGATCTCGGCCAGCGCCAGGTCCCGGACGCCGGGCCTGTCGAGCGCCACGAACCACTGGTCGACGGCGCGGAAGATGATGGGGGTCTTCGAGCGCCAGCAGTGCGGGTAGGAGTGGGTTATGTTCTTCTTGGCGAGGAGGGCGCCGGCGGCGGCGAGCTTCCTGAGGACGCCGACGTTTGCCGCCGATGTCTTGCCCGCCGCGATGTCAGCGGTCGCCTCGAGGGTCGAGAGCCCGACCAGCTCGGCGGGGATCGACCCGTCGTCCAGGTAGCGGCCGTCGCCGCCCACCGGGCAATAGATCTCGAGCTTGTATTTCAGGCCGGTCACGTAGTCCTCCGCGCCATGCCCGGGGGCCGTGTGCACGCAGCCGGTGCCGCTCTCGGTCGTGACGTAGTCGGCGAGGACCACGGGCGAACCGCGGTCGATGAAGGGATGGCGGGCGACAAGCCCCTCAAGGGCCGCGCCCTTTGCGCGCTGCACGATGCCGGGTGCGGCCGGGAGCTTCGCCGCCTCGGCGACCGACGCGAGCCGGGCCTCGGCCACGATGATCCGCTCCGCGCCGATATCGGCGACGACGTAGTCCACGGCCGGATTCACCGCGATCGCCAGGTTTGCGGGAATCGTCCAGGGTGTCGTCGTCCAGATGACGACTGAAAGCGGCTTGTCGGCCGGAAGCCCGAGGCGGGCCGCCTCGGGGGCGGGCACCGGGAACCTCACCCAGATCGACGGCGAGACGTGGTCCTTGTACTCGATCTCCGCCTCGGCGAGCGCGGTCTCAAAGGGGATGGACCAGTAGACGGGCTTCTTGCTCCGGTACACGAGCCCCTTGTCGAGGAAAGCCGCGAAGGTCCTGAGGATGTCCGCCTCGAAATCCGGCGCCTTTGTCCTGTATTCGTTGGACCAGTCGGCGAGCACGCCCAGCCGCCTGAACTGGCCTTTCTGCGTCGCGATCCAGCCCTCGGAAAAGGCGTCGCAGGCCGCCCTGAGATCAGCAGTGGTCACGGCGCCTCCCTTTGCCTGGAGATCGCGCGAGACCTTTTGCTCAATCGGAAGCCCGTGGCAGTCCCAGCCCGGCACGTAGGGCACCCGGAATCCGCGCATCGCCTTGTAGCGATTGATGACGTCCTTGAGGGTCTTGTTGAGGGCCGTCCCGATGTGGACGTCGCCATTCGTGAATGGGGGCCCGTCGTGCAGGACGAAGCTGCGCTCAGAGGAGGCGCGCCGGGCCCTGACCGCGGCCGCGAGGCCCGTCTTCTCCCAATGGGCGATCCGGGCGGGCTCGCGCTGCGGCAATTCCGCCCGCATTGGGAAGTCGGTCTTGGGGAGCCGCAGGGTGTCTTTTAAGGATTCGGCCATTCCGGAGAAAAGTGCGCGAGGCTACGTCGGGCACGGGGTGAGTCAAGGGTGGAGGACCGCCTGCTCAGCCAGTTTGTAACCATTTGATATACAATCTGATAATGATACACCATCCACCGACTGTCCCCCGATATGCAGGCCCGGATTGGCCTTCTCGCAGGCGGCGACCGCATCCCGGTACCGCTGGTGGCCCAGATGGTACTGCGGGATCGCCCTGGGCCAGTAGGCGTGCCGGACGAAGATGGGGCTTCCGGTCACACCGAGAAGGTCCCTGAGGTCGACGGAGACGCGCTCGAGCAGCGCTGGAAGCGGAAGCCCGGCGATATCCGGGTGGTGCGCGCCGCCTGCCAGCACAGTCAATCCGACGCATCCGTCCGGGGCCCGCCCGGCGAAGAGGCTGGAGGAAAAGAGCACGCCCAGTATGGAACGCTTCTCCGTCTCAGGGACGAGCAGCCCGAAGCCGTCGAGGGGATGCGCGACCTGCTCGCGCTTGAAGCCCAGGAACAGGGACGAGATCGCCGCGTGGCCGATCTCGGAAAGGCAGGCAAGGGGGTGTTCGCCCGGCGCGCCGATTTCCATTCGCGCGAGCGATCCGGCCGGAAGGGGTGCGATCACCGCGTCAAAGGACTCGCAGTAGGTCGTCGCTCCCTGCTGCCATCGGACCTGCCAGCGGCCGTCCTTGCGCAGGCTGTCCACGCGCGCATTCAGGACCACGCCGCCGTCCGGGAGCCGCGCGGTCAGCGCCCAGGAGAGCGTCTGGAGGCCGCGGCGGAAGGAAATTGTCTTGGGGCTCTTCAGTCCCTCGGCCTTCCGGGCCTTCGCCCCGGCGATCATGCCGCGGAGCAGGGAGCCGTGGCGCCGCTCGATCTCCAGAAGCTTCGGGAACGAAGCCTGGACTGATATCATCGACACGTCGCCCGCCCAGATTCCGCCGACGATAGGCTGGACGACCCGGTCCAGGACTTCCGAACCGAAGTGATCCCGGACAAATTCAGCGAGGCTCACGTCGCCGTCCCGGGTGCGGGCCCGGGAAAAAAGCTCGCAGACGATCCGAAGCTTGGCCCCCGCGGTGAGCAGCGGCGTGGAGAGGAATCCGCCCGGGGACATGGGCACCGGCACGGGACGCCCGTTTCGGACCAGGTACCGGTTTTTGGCCGCGGGATTGGACTCGATCCGCTCGGGGCCGAGGCCGAGCTCGTGCAGGAGGGTCTCGACCTCGCGGGATTCCTCGCGAAGCGAATTGGGGCCCGCCTCGACGAGCCATCCGTCGGAAAGCTCGGTGCGGATCGCCCCGCCGATCCGGTCGCCGGCCTCGAATACCCGCGCGCGGTGACCCTGCGCGGTCAGGCGGTAGGCCGCCGTCAGGCCGGTGATCCCGCCCCCGAGCACCGCGATTGACTTTCCAAAGTAGGACATGGGGCGGGGGTTACTTCCAGGCCGTGACCGCGGCGACCAGCGCCTCGACGCAGTCGATCCGCGCCTCGGGCAGGATCCCGTGGCCCAGGTTGAAAATGTGGCCCGCCGTGCCCCGCATCGACTCCAGCAGCCGGTTTGTCTCGCGCCGCACGATCTCCGGGCGGGTGTTCAGGAGCACGGGATCGAGGTTTCCCTGCAGGGCCGGAGCCGGGCCGCCGCCGGCGGAAGCGCGCCCCGCCAGGAGCCGGGCCGCCGCCGCCAGGTCGACGCTGGCGTCGATTCCCAGGACGCGAGGGCCGCAGGCCGCCTGCGCCTGAAGCTGGGTGGCTGCGCCCTTGGAAAACAGGATGACGGGAAATCCGGCCGGCAGGGCCGCGACGATCCGGCGGATCCACTTGAGCGAGGCCTCCTCGTAGTCGGGGCCGGCGATGGCGCCGCCCCAGGAGTCGAATATCTGGACCGCGTCCGCGCCGGCCCGGATCTGCATCAGGAAGTAGGCGATGAGCGCCTCGGTGAGCTTGCCCAGCAGGGCCTCGAAGGAGGGGCGATCGGAATAAAAGAGCGATTTCACGGCGGCGAACTCCCGCGAACTGCCGCCCTCGACCATGTAGGTCGCCAGGGTCCAGGGGGAGCCGCCGAACCCGAGGAGGGCGGTCTTGTCCGCCAACTCGCGCCTGAGCAGGGCGAGCGCTTCGGAAACGTAGCCGAGCCGGGTGGGCACGCAGTCGGCCGGCGCCAGGGCATCGATCTGGGCGCGGGTCTCGATCCGTCCGTCCATTGCGATTCCCCCCTCGTCCTTGAACCGATAGCCAAGGCCGAGCGCCTCCGGCACGACGAGGATGTCCGAGAAGAGGATCGCCGCATCAAACGAGAAGCGCCGGATCGGCTGAAGGGTCACCTCGGTGGCGAGTTCCGGCGTGCGGACCATCGAAAGAAAGCCGTGCCTGGACTTCAGCTCCCGGTATTCGGGAAGGTAGCGCCCGGCCTGGCGCATGATCCAGACGGGCGGACGCTCCAGTGGCTTGCAGGCGCACGCGGCAAGGAAGCGTTCACGGGAGGTCATGGCGGGCGGTCATAATCGAATGCCCCGGGCTGGGACACAAGACGATTGCCCGCCCTGCAGAAACCTGAGACCTGAGACCTGAAACCTGAAATTTCGGAACCGGACACCGGGTCATCCGTGTCTGGGGCTTGAAGGATCGACTCAGGTTTCAGGT
>CAITEC010000032.1 GCA_903891325.1 uncultured Opitutaceae bacterium | reverse complement strand
ATCTCCGAGCGCGCTTGCTTGACTCAGTTGCCGGACAAGCGCGCTCGGAGATCGCGCTCCACCCTGAGCGATCCTATCCCAGCTGGATCGAGTGCCGCTTGTCCGGGCCAATGCCCAGGACAATGTGGAGGGCGTTTTCGGGGAGGCGGTCGCCGACCTTTTCGGGCCACTCGATCGCCAGGCACCAGGGTGACTTCAGGAAATCGTCCAGCAGCAGCGCGTCGAACTCCGCAGGGGAATTGAGCCGGTAGGCGTCGAGGTGGACGAGCATTCGCCTTGGAGCGGCCGCTGTCTGTCGGTTCGCCGTCTGACCGGTGACCGGGGAGTTGAGGATGGTGTAGATCGTGTAGGTCGGGCTGGTGACCGGGGCCATGATTCCCAGACCGCGGGCCAGTCCCTGGACAAAGGTCGTCTTTCCCACGCCCAGGTCGCCGTGAAGGGCGATGGTTGTGTCGGCGGGAAGGACCCCGGCGAGTTCGGTGGCAACGGATCGGGTCTCCTCGGCGGACCCGGTGGTAACGCCCTGCCGCAGGCGGTCGAGGATGTTCATCGGGTTGGGGGCTCAGCGCAGGTGCTCAAAGCCGCGGTAATCGGAAAGCCGGATGGCCCCGGACGGAAGCGCGGCAGCCCGCACGAATCGGCCGATCCGGGAAAGCGGCACCCGGGGAAACGCGCGGCGCCATTTTTGCTCGAACGTCCCGGGCGCCGTTCTCCGGTCCAGCGCGAAGAGAAGCTCGTAGTCCTCGCCGTCGCACAGGGCCTCCCTGAGCGAGCAGCCCTTCCGCAGCGGCAGGGCGGAAGGGTCGAGGTCCGCCGCAGCGCCCCGCGGGGTCAGCGCCGCGATGTCCTTGGCGATCCCGTCGCTCACGTCCATCATCGCCCTCACCGCCCGGTGCCGCGCGAGCCAGGCGCCCTCCCTGAGCCGCGGCTCGAAGGACAGATGGTGCCCGCTGCGCAGGCTGCCGCCGAGCCGGCCCGTCACGTAGATCCGGTCGCCAAGACGGGCTCCGCGCCGGGGCACCGCGCGCCCGGACCCGAGCGTCCCCAGAAGCGTGAGGCTGGCGACCAGGGTCCCCGGGGCCTCGGCGACGTCGCCGCCGACGATCCGGACGCGGTATCTGCGGGCGCAGGCCGCCAGCCCGCGGTAAAACCCCTCGACCCAGGCGCGTTTCACCCGGGGGTCGAGCGCAAGCGCCACGACGGCGACCCCGGGCCGGCCGCCCATGGCGGCAATGTCGCTCAGGTTCCGCTTCAGAAGCTTGGCGCCGACCGCCGCCGCGGGCGTGGAGTCGTCAAAATGCCTCGCGTAGACCACCGGGTCGACGGTCAGCAGCCGGGGCCCGGCCGGCCCGCCGACGAGCGCGCAGTCGTCGCCGATGCCGCGGGGAGCGGGCGGGGTGGCGTTGCCGAGCCAGCCGCGGATGGCCGCTATCAGTCCCTCCTCGCCGAGGGAGGCGACTGATTCCGAACGGCGCTTGGCAAAGGGATTCACGACTCAGACGTTCACGCCGGCAAGCACCAGCACCACGGTGTTCAGGTTGAAGAGCGCGTGGGCGACGATCGCGGTGCCGATCCGGCCAGTGCGCTCGTAGGCGATAGAGAAGACAACGCCGAGCACGACGAGGGGGGCGAGGGCGGACAACCCGTCCAGCGTCCCCCAGGAGACGTGGAGCGCGCCAAAGAGAAGCGCGGGCGCCCACAGCGCCACCCAGCGCGGGACCCTTCCCCTGAGGAAGCGGAAGATTCCCCTGCGGAAAATCAGTTCCTCGGTGACCGGCGCGATGATCACCGCAAAGACCACCAGGACGGCGCGCAGGACGCGGGAGTGCGCGCTGACAAAAAGGTCCATCAGGTCCTGCTGCTCGACGGGCAGCCCGACCAGGTCCAGCCCGTTCTGCCAGACGAGGGCGACGAGGGCGAGCACGGGCAGCGAGACCAGGAAGGTGGCGGCGCCCGTCGCGAGCGCCGCCGGAAGCGGGGGCCGCGGCGATGCGGCGCCCGGCCGCGCAACATGGAACGCGGCGACCCCGGCCAGCATACCCGCCTGAAAGCCCGCGGCGGCGGCGATCAGCCGGCTGTCGGCGGTGAGCGAAAAGTGGGCGGCGAGGCGGACGGCGGCCAGCTGCAGGCCGATGCCCCCGGCGGCGACAAAGGCCAGGAAGAGGACCAGGTCGCTTCCCGTCACCTCCCAGAATTGCAGGGCGGCGGCGGGGCGCGACGCCCGCGCCCGGGGGCTGATGACCCGCCGCCAGAGCTGCGCGACTCCCGCCACGACAAGGCCCAGCTCCAGCACTTTCGCGGACGTGGCAACGGCATCTCCCATCGCGGGCTAGGCGATCGCAGCGCCGTCGAACACCACGCGGCCGCCGACAAGGGTCGCCTTGACCCGGCCCCGGAGGGTCTTCCCGTGCCAGGGGGAATTTCCCGACTTGCTGAAGCCATTCCGGGAGTCGTACCTCCAGGACTCGTCCGGATCGAAGAGGCAGATGTCGGCGGGAACGCCCTCGGCCAGGCTGCCGCCCTGCAGGCCCAGGATCGCGGCCGGCCGGCGGGTCATCAGGTCGACCACGTGGGAGAGCTTGAACTTCCCCTTTCGGTACAGGGCCTCGAGCGTGGCCGGCAGGGAGGTCTCCAGCCCGATGATCCCGTTGGGCGCGTAGTCGAACTCCCGGTCCTTCTCGTAGTCGGTGTGCGGCGCGTGGTCGGTGCAGATGCAGTCGATCGTCCCGTCGCGCAGGCCCGCAACGATCGCGCGCCGGTCCTCCTCGGTTCGCAGCGGCGGGTTCATCTTGAAGCTCGTGTCGTAGCCGGCCAGCTCCCGGTCGGTGAAGGTGATGTGGTGCGGCGTGGCCTCGGCGGTGATCCGCAGCCCGTCGGCCTTCGCCCGCCGGATCAGCTCGACGGAAAGTTTTGAGGAGATGTGCTGGAGGTGGATGTGCGCCCCCGTGTAGGCGGAGAGGATGGCGTTGCGGGACACGATGATGTCCTCCGCCGCGTTGGGCCAGCCGCTCAGGCCGAGCCGGGTGGACATGATCCCCTCGTTCATCACCGCCCCCTTGGTCATCGCCTGGTCCTGGCAGTGGTCCATGATCGGCAGTCCGAACATGCGGGCGTACTCGGCGGCGCGGCGCATGAGCTCGTTGGACTGCACGCAGTCGCCGTCGTCGGTGATCGCCACGACCCCGGCCTGCCTCAGGGAGCCGATGGGAGCGAGCGCCTGGCCCTTCATCCCGACGGTGATGCACCCGGTCGGGAGCACCCGGACGACCGCGTCGCGCAGCACGGCGTCCTTGATGAACTGGATGGTCCCGGCGTTGTCGGCCGGCGGCGAGGTGTTCGGCATGCACACCACCGTCGTGAATCCCCCGGCGGCCGCTGCGCGGGATCCGGTGGCGATCGTCTCCTTGTGGGTCTGGCCCGGCTCCCGGAAGTGCACGTGGATGTCGACCAGGCCCGGGCAGGCGACCAGCCCGGTGCCGTCGATCATCTGCGCCTGCTTTTTTTCGGCTGCGGAGAGCGAGGTGACGATGCGTCCGTCCCGGACAAAGACATTGCCGCGGGCGTCGCGGCGGGCGGCCGGGTCGATGACGCGGGCATTGGCTATCCAGAGGGCGGGCATGGGTGGAAAGTGGGCAGGGATGGCAATTTCAGCCGGCCTCGACCAGCTCGGGCTGCCCCCCGGAGCACAGGTAGAGGGCGGCCATCCGGATCGCTATCCCGTTGGACACCTGCTCGAGGATGACGCTGCGGGACCCGTCGGCGAGATCGCTGTCGATCTCGACGCCGCGGTTGATGGGCCCGGGATGCATGATGATCGCCTTTGGGTTGAGCCACGAGGCCCGTGTCTTGTTCAGGCCGAACATGCCGGTGTATTCCCCCAGGGAGGGGAAGTGCGAGGCCGCCTGGCGCTCGTGCTGGATCCGCAGGAGCATCACAACCTCCGCGTCGGCGAGGGCCGTCTTCAGGTCGTGGGCGACGGTGACCCCAAAATCCGTGAACCAGTCCGGGACGAGGGTGGAGGGCCCGACGAGCGTGACGGCGGCCCCCATCTTGGTGAGCGCGTGGATGTTCGAGCGGGCCACGCGGCTGAAGAGGATGTCGCCGAGGATCACCACCTTGCGGCCCGCCAGCGAGCCGAGGTGCTCCTTCATCGTGAAGGTGTCGAGCAGCCCCTGCGTGGGGTGCTCGTGCGAGCCGTCGCCGGCGTTGATCACGGGGATGTTCAGGATCCGGGACAGGTAGAGGGGCGATCCCGACGCGGAGTGGCGGATGACGATCAGGTCGGCGTTCAGGGCCTGGATGTTCTGGGCGGTGTCCCTCAGGGTCTCGCCCTTCTGCGTGGACGAGCTGGCCGCGTCCAGGGAGACCACATCGGCGCTCAGGCGCTTGGCGGCCATCTCGAATGCCATCCGGGTGCGGGTGCTCGGCTCGAGGAAGAAATTGACGATCGTCTTGCCGCGCAGCGCCGGCAGCTTCTTGACGCTGTGCTGGAGCTGCTTCTTGAAAACGGCGGCCGTCGCGTGGATCTGGTCGATTTCAGCGATGCTGAGGTCCTCGACGGTCAGGAGGTGGCGGCGATTCCAGGGCACGCTGCCACAAAAAGCCCTATTGCCGGGCTTTGGAAGCGGAAAGCGTCGGGCGCGGCTCAGGGCAGCTCGTAGATCTCGACGACGGCGAGGCCGGTGGTGCCATTCAGGCCGGTGATCTGGGCCGTGTAGCCGCCGGGCGGGAGGGTGACGAGGAGGAGCGCGTCGAGCGAGGATGAGGGGATCGAATAGGCCCCGACGGTGGCCTCGGCGGCGGCAAGCACCGGGTCGCCGCCCCAGATCGTGTTCGAGTAGATCGGCGTGCCGCCTGAATAGAGCGCGAGCACCGGCTGGACAAGCCAGCCCGCGAGCCCGAATTCCGTGTTCAGGCCCGGTCCGATCCCGCGGATCAGCACGGTTTCCGCGGTGCTGCCGCCGACGTAGAAGCCGCCGATCAGGATGTTCTGGCCGGTCTGGACCAGGTCGCGGGCCGAGAGGTTCGCCAGGCGGGTCGCCGGGGCGCCCGAGTCCGCGTCGTAGATCTCGATGACGCCGGTTCCCGTACCCCCGTTCGCCCCGGAAACCTGGGCGGTATAACCCCCGCCAGTGACCGGGACGGAGAACAGAAGCGCGGCGTCCAGCGAGGAGGGCGGAATGGAATAGGCGCCCAGTGCGGTGAAGGCCGCAGCCATGGCCGATTGGGTGGCGGCGGCGCCGTATTCGGGAGTGGCCCAGTCGTCGTTCTGGACCGGCTGCCCGTTCGACGTAACCCCGTTCGGGCCGCTGAAGAGCACGACCTGGGGATCGGCCACGTAGCCGGTGAGCTGAAACTGGGTGTTCAGGCCCGGCCCTATCCCCCGGATCAGGACCTGCTTGGATCCGGTTCCGACGACCCCAAATCCGCCGATCAGGATTCCCGAGCCGGTTCCCACGTACCCGCGGGCGGAGACGTTGGTCAGGTAGCCGGGATTCGACGTCGAGACGACTGTGAGCACGGCGGAGGCCGAGGCGGTGGAACCGCCCGGATTGGTCGCCGTGCAGACATAGCTGCCCGCATCCGCGGAGCTCGCCCCGGTTACCATGAGGATGGGGTCGGTCGTCACCGAGGCTCCGGGAATCGCCGTGCCGCCGTTGAGCGTCCATTGGTAGGTCGTCGCCGCCGATCCGGTCGCGGTCGCGTTGAAGACGACGGTCCGGCCGCTGGCAACCGAGACCGCCGCCGGGCTCGGCTGGAGGGTGAACACGGGCGCCGGCACCGTGACGGCAAGGATCGCGGGATTTGAGAGAACATTCCCGAGGCTGTTGCCAACCCGGACCGTGTAGCTCCCCGCGTCGCCGGCCTGCGGCGAGGCGATCGAGTAGCTCGCCGCCGTGGCACCGGTAATCGCCACGCCCGCCTTGTACCATTGGTAGGAAAGGGTGGGGGAACCGTAGGCCGCGACGGTGAGCGTCGCGGCGGTCCCCTGCGGCACGCTTTGGCTGATCGGTTGCGTCAACACGGTCGGCGCGACGGCCGGGGCCTCGCCGTTCCGGGCTGCGTTTGCCAGGTGCATCGGCCACGCCGAGGCGGCGGGCCCGACCCCTAGGTTGAATGCATACAGGTTGTGATCCTCGCTGCCAACGTAGAGTGCGCCGCCTGAGATGACCGGCGATGAACGGACCAGGTAGCCGGTGGCGAAGATCCGGTTGACCGTGCCGTTTGGATTCACCGCGTAGACGTTGTTGTCGTAGCATCCGACGTAGATGACCCCGTTCGCGTCCACGGCGGGCGAGCTGGCCCGCACTTCCGCGCCGAGCGCGCACGTCCACTGCAGGGCACCGGTGGCCGCGCCGAGGGCGTAGAGATTGTGGTCGTAGCACCCGAAATAAACGGTTCCCCCGGCCCCCAGCGCCGGAGAGGAGGTGACGCTGTTGCCGGCCAGGTAGGACCAGATCTGGACTCCCAGGGGATTCACGGCGTAGACAGTGCCGGCGAGCGTGGCAAAATAGGCGTTTCCCGCGCCGTCGATCGCCGCGGCGGTGTAGATCGCCCCGCCGGCGTTGAAGCTCCACTTGATTGCGCCGCTGGCCGGGTTCACGGCGTAGAAGAAGCCGTTATCCGAGCCGATGTACACCGTCCCGTCCGCGGCCACGGTCGGCGACGCGTAGGAAATGCCGCTGATCGGGCAGGTCCACTTGACCGTTCCCGCGGGGTTGAGCGCGTACAAGGTATTGAGCGAATCCCTGACGTAGATCGTCCCGTCGGCCGCGAGCGTCGGCGCGCAGGCCGGCGGGGAGGAGGCCACGCCGTAGCGCCACTCGAGGGCGCCGCTTGCCGTCGCCAGCGCGTACACGTAGCCATCCGCCGAGACGGCGTAAACGCTCGTTCCGTCGCCGCTGACGCTCGCCGCCGTGGAATCGAGCGCCCCGCCGGTCCTGTACCTCCATTTCAGGGTCCCGGATGTGGCGCCCGGCGTGAGGGCGTAGACGTAGCCGTCGTCGCCCCCGACATAGACCGTTCCGTCCGGCCCGACCGCCGGCGAGCAGGTGATCCCGTCGCCCGTCGTGTACTGCCAGGAGTCGTCGGCGATCGAGAGCGTGAACTGGCCGGTGCTCAGCTGCGTGTCCGCGTCGCCGCCGCCGTCGATCGCAATGAAATAAGTCGTTCCCCCGGCGGCGCTGAAGGTGCAACTGCACACGCTGACGGGAACAGAGGCCGAGGAGGATAGGGAGGCGCCCTTCGACGAGGTGACCGTGGTGAGCGAAGTGAGCGACGAGCCGGTGTAGACGCCGAGCAGCGTGTCGAAGTCCGGGCTGAGCGCGGTGATGCTGTACTGCCGCGAGGCGGGGGCTGTCCACTGGTACCATACGGAGTGCCCGCCCGGATTGTTCTGGATCAGGGGTTCGCCGGCCTCCCGGGAGGCGTTCACGTTGGTGGCCGTGATCCCGACGCTCGACCCGGTCAGCGTGACCGGCGTCTCAAAGGCGTCGTTCAGGTAATTGATGTGCAGGAGGGTGAAGCCGGTCGCTCCGTTCTGGCCGTCCACGGTGATCTCGTAGGTCGTCCCCGCCTGGGCCGTGAATGTCACGTTGCTGGCGCCGTTGCCCGCCGCGGCGCTGACGGCGACGGCGGAAAGCGAGGACAGCGCGGACCCGGTGTAAACGCCGACGAGGGTGGGATAGGAGCTGTTCACGGAGTAACCCCCGGAAACGGCGCTGGTAGTCACCGCCACGCTGCCGGTGACCGGGGCCTTCCAGTCCCACCAGAGCGAATGGCCGCCGGTCGTGCCGGCGATTAACGGCTCGCCGAGCTCAATACTCGCGCCGGAGTTGTCGGCCCGGGCCGTCACCTGGGTGCCGGCGAGGTGGCACCGCCTGGCAAACGTGTCATTCATCGGGGCGTTGTCCATTGGAGCGGATCCAAGCGCCGCGGCGAGATTCAGGCGCCCGCCGGACTGGGCCTTAAATGCGAAATCGGGGCCAGGATCCACGTGTGACAGGACCCGGTTGATGAGCTGCCGGTAGCTGTCGCCGGGAAATTGGGCCTTCAGGAGGGCGAGCGAGCCGGTCACCATCGGCGTGGACATGGAGGTGCCCGAGAGGATCTCCGTCGCGGTGTTGCTGGCATTGGAGAGGGACAGGATGTCGTACCCGGGCGCAAACAGGTCCACGACCCCGGACCCGTAGGCCGAGAAGAACGCGACGTCGTCGCGATTGTCGGAGCAGCCGACCGACACGACGTTGTCCAGCAGATAGCTCGCCGGAAAATTCAGGGTCAGGTCGTTGTCCTCGGACAGGTTTCCCGCCGCCGCGACGAAGATGATCCCCGCGCTGCCGGCCTCCTGGATCGCGGTGAATTCCGACTGGCTAAATGTGGAGCTTCCGAAGCTCGCGTTGATCAGGTTCGCCCCGTGCGAGATCGCAAAGTCGATGCACTCGATTTCGTCGGAGGTTGTCCCGCTGCCGCTCGAGTTGAGGAACTTCAGGGCCATGATCTGGACCTGCCAGGCCACGCCCGAGATGTCGTCGTCGTTGTTCCCGACCGCCCCGAGGATGCCGCTGACGTGCGTGCCGTGGCCGTCGGCGCTGTCGTCGGTCGGGATTCCGTTGGAGGACACCGTGTTGATGCCGTATTTGTCGCCGGTATAGCCGTTCTCGGCACCGTCGAGATTCTCGAGCGGATTGATCCAGAGGTTGGCGACGATGTCGCTGTGGGTCGTCAGGACGCCGGAGTCGATCACAGCGACGATCACCGAGGAAGCGGATGTCCGGGTGTTCCACGCAGTCAGCGCGTGAATATCCGCCCCGGCGATCCCGCCGCCCGGCCCGTTGCCGCCGGTGTTGTAAAGGGCCCACTGCTGGGAAAAGTCCGGGTCGTCCGGCATCGCGTTGGCGTGCAGGATCCGGTCCGTCTCCACGAATTCATACCGGCCGGTGGCGGCCAGCCGCCGGAGCGCGGCGGCGGCCGTATCCCCGGCCCGCAGCCGGAGTTTCCGCAGGTTCCCCATCCGCGTGAACTTCCGCTCGGCGACCATTCCCTCGGCAGTCTCCGCGGCGTCCACGGTGGCGAGGTGATCCTTCCGGGGCTTGGCCAGGACGTAGCCCTCGCGGTAGCCCCGGGCCACGTCCGCGGCCGTCAGCTGCGAGGCGCGCGCCGGGCCGGGGAGCGCGGCCAGCATTAGGGTGGCGATTGAAGCCAGGACAAATGCGCGTCGGGTCATGGGATGGCGTCGGCGAGCCACGCCTCAAGGTGGGTGTCCGTGGCTATTGACTGGGACGAACGGAAATCCTGGGCAAGAAGTTCCGCGTACGAGGGCTCTGCAAAGCGCCGGCAGTGCAGCAGCACCTTGGCGTGCTGGCCCGGGGCGCGGACCAGCCGGCCGAGCGCCTGGTTGACCTTCTGCATTCCGGGAATCTGGTACACCCGGCGAAACGCCGCCTCGTGCCCGTCCCCGGGGCGCATCCCAAGGCGCGCCCGCTGGACGGCGTTCACCTCGGGCAGCGCGGGGCCGACGACCATGGCCCGGGTGATCCGGCCCCCGAGCAGGTCGATGCTCTCGGCGAAGCCGGAACCAAGGACGAGGAAAAGCGCGTCCGCTGACGCGAGCGAATCGGAAATCCAGGCCGCCTGCTCGGCGAGACCGGACAGCCGGGGCTGCAGGGAGGCCTTGAAGCGGGGATGGGAAATCGCGAGCTCGCGGATGATGGCGTCGGCGTACGCGTAGCTTGAGAAGAAGACCGCCGTGCCGGCCTTCGCGCGGCTGAGCGCCTCGACCGTGGCGGCGGTGCCCGCGTAGTGGTTGTGGCGTTCCCGGTAGGAGGTGTCCACGCGAAGGTCGCAGGCGACGTCGTAGGCCCCCTGGCGCCACGGAGTGGACGCCCGGACATGGCAGAGCGGGGTTTCCGCGCGGGCCTCGGCGGCCTTCAGGAGGGCGGTCCCGCTCGTGATGTGGGGCGAAAGCTTCCGGGTTTCGCGCTTGGTCAGCGCACCCAGCCGGTCGCCGCCGATCACCGCGGCGGGAGCCGGAACCTCGGCCGGGGGGCGCCGGAGCCCGAGGGCCTCCGCAAAGGCCCCGACGGGGCCGGGGGTGGCGGTCGCCAGGACGACCCCCCCGAATTCCCCGAGCGCGGCGCCGATCGAGTCCGCGGCATCGAGGCAGGTGATCGCCAGTTCCCCGGGGCGCGGGCACCACCAGAGGCTGGGAAGTTCGTCCCCGTCCGCGCGATCGCCAAACGCCGCTATCCTCCAGAGGGCGTCGGAGATCGGCGCGCCGAGGGACGCGTGGTCGACGGGCGTCCCCGCGAGCAGGCCCGCCAGGCGCCCGAGGTGGCGCCGGGCCTCCTCCTCGGTCCCGGGGTCGAGCGCACCGGATGGCTCGAGAGCGCCCAGGAACCGGGCCCACTCGTCCCAGGCCATCGCGAAGTGTGCTGAAATCCGGGCCGCGTCCAGGGCCTGCCGGGCGATGATCGCGTCGCCTGCGGAAAAGGAGTGCGAAAATGCGTCGGCGACCCGGGAGGCGAGGTTGTGGGCCTCGTCGACGATCAGCAGGGTGCGGGCCGGGTCGAAGCCGGGCTGGTCGAAAAACAGGCTGCGGCTGGAGGGGGAGAAGACGTAGTTGTAGTCGCCGACCCACAGGTCGTTGAAGGCGAGCGCGGCGCGCGTGATCTCATAGGGGCAGATTCCCGCCTCCTGGCCCGCCGCCCGAAGCGTCCCGATATCGCGGGCCTGGCCCTCGAAGAGGTAAAAGCGGGACAGCCCGCTGCGCTGCCAGCGGGACGCGGCGCCATCCAGGTAGGCGCACCCGTCGCGGACGCAGTGAAAGGCGTGGTTGACGCAGTGCTCGGCCTTCGGGCGCACCTGCCACGCCGCCAGCCCGCCACCGGGGCGGGTCATGGAGGCCAGCGTCTGGAGGACCTGGATCTGGCCGGTGGACTTGCCCGTGACGTAGATCGTCCGCTCGAAGTCGCCGGCGCGCATCCGGCCCAGGGCAAACTCGAGCAGGACGCCGGTCTTGCCGAATCCGGTCGGCGCCTCCAGGAGAATCGCGGCCTGGCGGGCGCGGGTGGCCGCCTCGAGCTCCGCGGCGATCGTTCCCTGGCCGGGACGCAGGCTCGCGAAGGGCGGGGTGAAGTCCAGGTTCCTGAGCCGGTCGCGGGCGCGGAGCCGCAGCTCGAGGAATTCCACCACGCGGCAGAGCTGGGCGTGGAAGAGGGCGTCGTCCTCGGCGGTGAGGGCGACGCGCTGCAGGAGGCCGGATCCCGCCTCGACAAATAGCAGCTCCGGTTCGGGGGCGACCGGCCCGGCGGCGCGCAGGAGCGCGGCGTAGGCGGCCAGCTGGATGAAATACCCCGGATATTCCGCGCGGAGCGCGGACTCCTCCCCGGGAAGTTCGCGGGTGACCGACTTGATCTCGCGCAGCACCAGGCGGCCCGCGCCGGGAATCACCTGGTCCACGCGGCCGTTCAGCGTCAGCTTCCATCCCCGGTGGGCGACGCAGCCCTCGACCGCGCGCTCGAATTCCGCGCCGGGGTGGTCCGCGCTCGCCCGGGCCCGGAGCTCGCGGTGCCAGTGCGTTCCCAGCTGCGCGCGCCAGAGGCCCGCCGCGCCATCGCCGCCTTCCCGGGGCCCCGTGGAGAACCCCGCGAAGTCGCCCACCGCCATGCGCGCCGTGCGCTTGTCCAGGTCGACGTCCATCGGCTCAGGTTGGCTGCAGCTCGGTGTTGCCGGAGAGGTACTCCTCGAGCGAGCGTTGGAGCCGCGCGACCGGCTCCGGGTCGGTGGTCTGCTGGGCGAGCGGACGCTTGAGCAGGAGAACGGCGGTTTCCAGGTCGGCGGCGCCCAGCATCGGGAGCCACTGCTGCTTGACCGGGTGCCCCTCGTCGCGGGCGAAGAGGTAGAGGCACTTGAAGGCCACGACGTCGGGCCGGGTCGAGGTCGAGAACGCGGCGATCGCGGTCCGCAGCAGGTCGGCGACCGGCGCCCGGCTTTCCGGTGCGACCGGGTTGCGGGCGATCATCGCGGTGAACGCCGAGGCGGCCTTGAGGGACTCGTAGGTCCGGCCGATATCCGTGGCCCGCGCGATGAGCCGGGCCTCGCGGACAAACCAGGTCCGACCCTGGTTCGAGCTGTCCAGGTCGACGGCGACCTCGTCGAAGAGGTCGAGCTGGACCCGGGTGCTCGCCGGTTTCTTGGGAAGCCGCTGGAGGACGTGGAGGGAGCCCAGTTCGCCCGAGAACAGGATGCAGGACTGGAAGGGGTCGGCCGCCGGCCGCCGCGTGAGGACGAAACCCTCGGTGTGGATGGATTGGGCGGGCATCTTGCGTTGGACGGCGGGTCGGTTTGAGGGTGGAGCGGGACCTCCGGGCACGCTGGTTTGGAACTTTGGTCGCTCAGCGCGCTCGGAGATCGCGCTCCACCTTCAGGTCAGGAGCCGGGCGGCGCCCCGGCCACCGGCCACGGCGGCACCACCGCGCCGCCGGAAATGACCATTTTCATGCCCTCGCCGACGGACATATCGAGGGGAACGATCTCGTCGGGCGGGAGCAGGAGAAGGTAGCCCCCGGTCGGGTTGGGCGTCGTGGGAACGAACACGGTCCAGAATACCCCCTTGCCGATCTTCGCCTGGGCCTCGCTCTGGGCCTTGTTGGTCAGGAAGGCGACCGCCCAGACTCCCTTTCGGGGAAACTCCACCAGCACGACCTTGGTGAAGAGCTGGTGCTTCTGGGCGCCGAAGGTGTCCACGATCTGCTTCACGGAATTGTAGACGGCCCCGACGCCCGGGATGCCCCGCATGAAGCGCTCGGCCACCCTGACGAAGAATCTCCCGAAGACGGCCCGCGAGACGTAGCCCAGGAGCGTGACCAGCACGATCACGATGCACGTCGAGAGGGTATCCAGCAGGACGACCACGCTGGGCTGCTCCCGGAAGCGCTGGGGCAGGTAGGCGAAGAAGATGGGCCGGAAGTTGCCGCCGACCAGCTCGATGAAGCGGGTGAACGCCCAGAGGCTGACGACCAGCGGGGTCAGGAGCAGGACGCCCGAGAAAAAGGCATCGCGAAGGCTGGCGAGGCGGGAGTCGTTTTGGCGGGCCATGGAACAAAGCTATCCGCGAACCGGCCTTCTGGCACGGGTTTTCTTGGCCCCCGTGAACCGCGGCAGGGCGCCGGCAGCCCGGAGGAGGGCGAGGGCCCGGGCCTCCGCGCCGCGCATCGCCCGCCGGGCCGCCGGGGCGCGGTCGTCGTGGCCGGCAAGGTGCAGCCAGCCGTGGACCAGGTACAGGGTGAGTTCGCCCGAGAGGTCCGCGCCGCGGGCGCCGGCGTAGCGGGCGGCTGCGTCCGCCGACACGCAGATCTCCCCGGCGACCCCGAGCGAGGGCCGCCCCTCGAAGGTGATGACGTCCGTCTCCGAGGGATCGGCCAGGAACCGGCCGTGGAGCAGCGCGAGCTCGCCGTCCGTGAGGAATGCGAGGGAGAGGTCGTGGGCGTTTTCCATGCCCGAGCGGCGGGTCGCCAGCGCCGCGTGGTTGGCGTCCAGCACGCGGACTGCGCGCGCGATTCCCCGGCGGTCGATCCGCAGCGAGGGATGCCGGTTGGACACCTCGACGCGCCGCCCCGGCCCGGTGGACGCCGTTCCGCTCACGGCTCGACCTTGCGCGCCGGGGCCGCCTCGCCCCCGTCCGAGCCCCCGCCCCCCTTGGCCACCGGTCCGTAGGAGACCCGCCCATGGAGCATGTTCAGCAGGGTGAAAATGAAACTGTTCTTGATCTTGGCGATGTCCTCAAGGGTCACAGGCGCCTCGTTCAGCTCCCCCTCGGAGGTCCGGGCGCCGACAATCCCGTCGATCAGCTCGCCGAGCTGCTCGGCGGTCGCCGAGCGCAGCGAGCGGGTCGCCGCCTCGGTGGCGTCGGCCAGCGACACGACGGCGCTCTCCCTGAACTGGGGCTTGGGGCCCTCGTAGCGGTAGGCCGCATCGGCGACCTCAGTCCCGGCCGCCGCGCGGGCGAGCGCCCTTTGGTGAAAGTACCGCATCAGCGTCGTCCCGTGGTGCTGCCGGATCACGTCGATCACCGCCCGGGGCAGGTTGTGCCGGATCCCCAGTTCCACGCCGTCGAAAACGTGCTGGCGGATGATCCGCGCGGAGGCGGCCGGCTCCATCTCGTCGTGGGGGTTGAGGCGGTTGCGCTGGTTCTCCGTGAAGAAGCCGGGGTTGACGGTCTTGCCGATGTCGTGAAACAGGGCGCAGACCCGCGCCTGGAGGGGATTGGCGCCGATCGCGTTGCAGGCGTTTTCCGAGAGCTGGGCGACGATCAGCGAGTGGTGGTAGGTCCCCGGGGCCTCAAGCTGCATGCGGCGCAGGAGGGGATGGTTGTAGTCGGTCAGCTCGAGCAGCGTGATGTCGGTTGTCCGCTTGAACACCGACTCGAGGACCGGAAGGAGCCCGACGACGGCGACCCCGGTGATCAGCCCGGTGATCAGCCCGGCCACCATCTCCCGGGCCAGCGTCTCCAGCGGGGTCTGGTTGGCGAAGGCGATCAGGGCGGCAAAGGCGGCGACGGTCAGGCCCCCGCCCCCGGCCGCCCGGACGACCAGGCTCCGGCGCCGCGCGTCGCGGCACAGGAAGATGGCAACCATTGAGGCGAGGAAGGTGAGGACGAGAAGGTCCAGCCGGTTCCCGTAGATCACGCCCGTGAAAATCGAGATGAGCAGGGCCATGAAGATCGCCGACCCGGCGTCGATCAGGATGGCGACAATCAGCGGCGCGAAGGCGGTCGGCGCGACGTAGGGCAGCGTCGAGGCCCAGGATCCGTCCCGGACGAAGAAGTCCGCGCCGCCCAGCGAATAGACGACCCGGACCAGCCCCAGGTTGATGATGACCACGAGCGCGAGCAGCCCGAGCCGCAGGTTGCTGCGGAGCGTCTCGGGGTCCTCAAGGCGGATGTAAAGCAGGGACGCGAGCACCATGGCCAGCACGAGGAGGACGTGGCCGAAGACCAGCAGGCTGCCGATCACGCCGACCTCCCCGTGCCCGCTGAGGTACTCCTGGTGGCGGATGAGCATCTCGTACTGCTCGGGCGTCACCCGCTCGCCGGCCTCGACGATGATTTCCCCGCTGGAGACGTTCACGGTGACGGGCTTCACGGCGCGCTGCGCCTCGGTCACGCGGGCGCGGGTGGCGGCCCCGTCAAATACGAGGTTCGGCGAGACCCCGCTCCGGAAGAAGCGAAACAGCGCGTGGGCGGCGGCCGGGGCGACGCCGTCGGTCGCCATGCTGACCCGCAGGAAGGTGAGCGCGTCCTCCATCGACTCGACCGGCCGCTGGGTGACGTCGCCGTTGGGGCGCGCGATCCGGAAGAGCGTCATGCTGTCCCCGCCCGCGCCCGAAAACGAGGCGTCGTGAACCCCCTCGTTGTAGATCTCGCGGAGCGCGGCAAGGCCGTTGTCAAAGAGCGCCTCCCGGGCCTTGGCGTCGCCGGCCGCGAGGATCGCCTCGAGGTCCTCGGGGGCCACGCGGAAGGGCTGGGCGCCGTTGAAGTCGTCGGCCAGGGCGACCAGTGCGTCGCGGCGGCTGGTGAACTCGGGGGCGCCGGCCGGGTGGGAGGCCTCAAAGGCCGCCAGCCTCGCAAGGAGGGTGCGCGTCGACGCCTCAAACTGCTGGAGCGGCGCGAACTCGAGGCGGTAGACCGGCGGCGTGCGGTCGACGAGCTGGTCGCGGAGCTGGCGGGTCTTCTCCTCGCTCACGTAGGAGAAGGAGGCGCGCGAGACGACGCGGACCGGCGCGATCTGGTCGGGGAGCGCGGGCAGGTTGATCGTGGTCATCCCCGCTGAGCTGATCAGCACGATCGCGACCACGGTGACCACGAAGATCAGGGCGGCGGTCACCCGGCTCTGGTCCAGGAAGTCCCGAAACGCCGAATGCGCGGCCGTGTTCACGGGCGGGCGGCGGCGGCCGAGCCCGCCGGCGAGAAGCTTGAGCTGGTTGCGGACGGACATCGGTCAGGCTCCGCGTTTCCGCTCGTAGGCGTCGATGATGCGCTGGACCAGCGGATGCCGGACGACGTCCGCGCTGGTGAACAGGTGGAAATCCACGCCGGGTATCCCCTCGAGCACCTCCCGGGCCTCCATCAGGCCCGACTGCTTGGAGCGGGGCAGGTCGATCTGCGTCACGTCGCCGTTGATGACCATCCGCGAATCCTCGCCCAGCCGGGTGAGGAACATCATCATCTGCTCGGGCGTCGTGTTCTGCGCCTCGTCCAGGACGACGAAGGCGTGGGCGAGGGTGCGGCCGCGCATGTACGCAAGGGGGGCGATCTCGATCAGGCCCTTTTCCCCCAGGCTGGTGAGCTCCTCGGGCTCCATCATGTCCTGCAGGGCGTCGTAGAGCGGCCTGAGGTAGGGGAGGATCTTCTCCCGCAGGTCCCCGGGCAGGAAGCCCAGCGCCTCGCCGGCCTCGACGGCCGGGCGCGTGAGCACGATCCGCTTAACCTCGCCCTTGAGGAGCGCGGAAACGGCCGCCGCGACGGCCAGGTAGGTCTTGCCCGTCCCGGCGGGCCCGATCCCGAAGACGATCGGGTGCTTCAGGATCGACTTAAGGTAGAGCTTCTGGGCGATGGTCTTGGGGACGACGCTGCGGCGGCTGGTCTCGACCACCAGGGGCTCGTCCAGGAGGGCGCGCAACCGGCCGCCCTCGCCGCGGGCAAAGGAGTCGGCCAGCCGCGCGAAGTCCGGCGTGCGGATGTGCATTCCCTGGACCCGGGCGGTATGCAGGAACCCGAAGAATTCCTCGGCGACCTCGAGCGGCCCCGCGGGGGCCTCGATCTTCAGCCAGTCCTCGCGGGTCACGAGCTTTACGCTCAGCGCCTGCTCGGCGTGGGCGAGGTTTTCCTGGCGCCCCGCGTAGAGCTGGCTGAGGTGCCGCGGGCTCGGAAAGTGGAGGGTCTTGGAGGGCAAGTGCGTGGCTGGCGGGAAAGGTGCAGCAGGTTCAGGACCGTTTGCCCGGCCGACTTCGCGCGCTGGGCCGGGGCTTGGGCGCAGCCTGCACGGCCGCCAGCCGCTCCCACGTCGCCTCGAGGGACTGCGGCAGCACGCGGGTCTGCCCGATCACCGGCATGAAATTATTGTCCCCGGCCCAGCGCGGCACAATGTGGGCGTGAAGATGCTCGATGCTGCCCCCGGAGGCGCCGAACTTCCCAAGATTGAATCCGACGTTGAATCCGTCCGCCTTGAGCGCCGCGGTCAGGAGCAGCTTTCCCCGGACAATCTCCTCCATGAGGTCGGCCCGCTCGTCCGTTGTAAGGTCCTCCAAATTGGTGACTTCTCGAAAGGGGACCACCAGGAGATGGCCGGGGTTGTAGGGAAACCGGTTCAGGAGGAGGTACGAAAGCCTCGATCGGTGCACGATCAGCGCGGCCCGATCATCCCCCAGGGCGGGCAGGTCCGTGAAGGGCCTCTTCATCGTGGCGGGATAGCGCGGCGCCTCGATGTACTCCATCCGCCAATAGGGGTGCAGCTGCATGTTCAACAGGATATCAAAGGGGTTTTTGCCTCAAAAGTAAAGGCTGCTCTAAGGCTTGCACTTTCCCCTTTCCCCTTACTCCCTACTGGGTTCCGAAACCATTCTTTCCATGCCGCCCACGAACCATCCCCCCGTATCCCCGCGCCGCGTCGTCGTGACCGGCATCGGCGCGATAACCCCTGTTGGCAAGACCCGGTCGGAGACCTGGCAGGCGCTCGTCGCCGGGAAAAGCGGGATCGGGCCGATCACCCGATTTGACGCGTCAGGATGCACCGCCCAGATCGCCGGCGAGGTCAGGGACTTCAATCCGACGGCGCCGCTTTCCGCCCCGCTGCATCCCCGGGGTCCGGCCGGCGAACCGCTCCTGACGGCCGTGTCCCTCAAGGAGGCCAAGAAGCTCGGGCGCTTTTCCCACCTGGGCCTGGTCGCCGGGATCGAGGCGTACGCCGATTCGGGCCTGGAGTCGGTCCGCGGCTCCGTGGCGCCGGAGCGCATCGGGGTCAATATTGGCGTGGGGCTCGGCGGCCTTCCCGAGATCGTCGCCATGCACGAGACCTGGCAACAGGGCGGGTTTCGGAAGATCTCGCCCTTTTTCATCCTTCAGACCGCGCCGAACATCCTCTCCGGCCAGCTCGCCATCCTGCTCGACTGCCGCGGGCCGAACATGAGCACCGCGTCGGCCTGCGCCACGAGCGGGCACAGCCTCGGCGAGTCGCTCCGGGCGATCCAGCGCGGGGAGGCCGACATCATGTTTGCGGGCGGGGCCGAGGCGGTGATCACCCCGATCGCGGTCGGTGCCTTCGCCCAGATGCGGGCCCTCTCGACGCGAAACGACGCGCCCCATCGCGCCTCCCGTCCCTACGACGCGGATCGCGACGGGTTTGTCATGGGGGAGGGCGCGGTCGTCCTGGTGCTCGAGGAGCGCGAGCACGCCCGGAAGCGGGGGGCTCGGATCTATGCGGAGCTCGCCGGGTACGGGGCGACCTCCGACGCGCACCACCTCTCGTCCCTGGCGCCCCAGGCCGAGGGATCGCGGCGGGCGATGGCGCTGGCCCTGGCCGACGCGGGGATCGCGGCGGAAACCGTCGGCTACGTCTCCGCCCATGCGACCTCGACCCCGGGCGGCGACGCGGAGGAGGCCGCGGCGATCGCGGCGGTGTTTGGGGCGGCCGGGAAGGGCCTCCACATCAGCGCCGTCAAGTCGATGACCGGCCACCTGCTCGGCGCCGCCGGGGCGCTGGGCGCGATGGCGGCGACGCTGGCGATCGCCGAGGGCGTCGTGCCCCCGACGATCAACCTGGAAAACCTCGACCCGGCCTGCGCGGCCCTCGGGCTGGACTTTACCCCCAACCAGGCGGTCCGCAAACAGGTGAATGCCGCCCTCTCGAACAGCTTCGGCTTCGGCGGCACGAACGCGTCGCTTGTCATCATCCGGGACGCCTGACCCGGCCCGTTATTTTCCGGGGCTGACGACCACCCGGAAGGCCTTCGCCGGATCAAGGTAGCGGGCGGCCAGGGCGTCCATCTCCGGCTTGGTGATCGCCTCGATGTCCGTTTGGCGGGTTCGCGCCCATTCCAGCCGCTGGGGAAACTCCTGGCAGCGCCCCACAACGGCGCCCAGCCAGTACTGGTTGGTCCGGGCGGATTCCCTCAGGCTGGTGATGATGGGCTTCTTGGCGCGATCCAGCTCGTCGGCCGTGACGCCGTGCGCCTGCAGGTTCCCGGCGATCGCGAGCACGGAGCGCGCAATCTCGGCGGAGCGATCGGGGGCGACCACGATTTCGGCGACAAGCAGGCCGTAATCGGTGAAAGCCGGGCTGGGCTCGCTCGCCGCCTGCGGGCTGTAAGCGCCCCCGAGCTGCTCGCGAATCTTGACGCGGAGCCGGTCGTTGAGGATCTCGGCGAGCACCGACAGGCGCCGTGTTCGCCGGATGTCGCGGGCGTCGGCGGTCGGCCAGTAGAGGGCGACCACCGCCTTGGGTATGACGGTCGGCACCGCCAGCTCGCGGGAGAACGGCTTCGCCGGGAAATGGACGACCCGCTCGGCATCGTAGGGCGGCTTGGGCGAACGGGCGGGCAGCGCGCCGAAAGTCCGGGCGATTGCGGCCAGCGTCCCGGGCACGTCGATGTCGCCGACGATCCCGATCTCGACCGGGCCGGAGGCGAACTGGGGGCGGAGCCAGGCGGCCTCCTCCGCCAGCGTCCGCGAGAGCGCCTCGGACTTCGAGGGGAGGCCGAAGCGCGGGTCGCCGGAGGCAAGGTCCCGCGGGATATCCGCCTCGAGCGGACCCTCGACCAGGTGGGAGAGCTGGTCGTAGAGCTCCTCCATGTTCTTTCGCGCCAGCCGCACCGCCTCGGGCCGGTAGCCCGGATCGGTCAGGTAGGCGGCAAAGAGCTGGAGCTGGAGCTGGAGATCCTCGCGGGTGGTCGTGGCGGAAAAGGTGAATGCGTCGTCGGCGGTCGCGAAATCCATGTCCAGGGTGTGCCCGGCGAGGATCCGCTCGAGGTCGTCGGCGCTGTGCCTTCCCAGCCCGCCGGCCGCGAAGGTCATGTCCGTGAATAGGGCGAGGCCGGGTTTGTCCGGTCGCTCGACAAGGCGCCCGGCGCCCACGCGGATCGAGAGCCTGACCCGGTGCGCCTCGAAGTCGGTCTTCTTGAGGCTCGCGCGGACCCCGTTGGCAAAGGTGGCGAGCGTGATGTCGAGGTCATCCACGTGGCGCTGCGCGACGATCCGGCCCGCGGGTCCGAAGTCGGTGTACCCGAACCTCAGGTCCCGCCTGCCCTCGGGGGGCTGGACGGCGACGGACCGCGAGGCCTCGTAGGCGCGCGCAATCGCCGTGGAGGCGTCCCCGGGGATGACCGCGTTGCCCGACACCAGGATGTACCGGCCCGGCGCGCCGAAGGCGAGCTGCAGGGCGCGCTGGCAGTCGCGGGGGGTCACCGTGTCGAGCGCGGGCGTGTAGAGGGCGAGGTCTGCGGCCGGGTGGGTGAAGACCGAGCGCTGCACCAGGCTCTGGACAATCTCGTCGCACAGGTCGTTGGAGCGGCGCGTGGGCGCGCTTGCCGCCGCCTGAAGGAGGTCATTCCTGAAGTTGGCCACCGCCTCCTTCATCTCCGCGGGAGTGAAGCCGAACTGCAGCGCGCGCCGCAGCTCCTGCTCGCCGACCGAGAGCGTCGCCCGCCACTGCCCCGGCTGGCAGGTCAGGGAGATTTCCGCCTGGTGGTAGAAATTGAAATTCTCCCCGATTGTCGCCGAGGCGCCGATGAAGGGTGCCCCCTCCTTCTTGGCGAGGATGTCGAACCTCCGGTTGAGCATTGCGACGGCCAGGTCGCGGGGCAGGTGCCTGAGCCGCAGGCGCGAGGTGTCGGGAAGGTAGGAATACGGGACGATTGCGTCGACCGTGACAGTCGTGACCGGGGCCTCGGGCTCGTAGTGGCAGCCGGCCCGCAGCCCGAGTGCGACGGCCACCGTCCCGAGGCCGGGGTCCGGCCGGGCCGGGGCGCGGTCGCGGACGCCGGCGAAGGCCGCCGCGACCTGGCGCTCGACCGCCGAGGGATCCACGTCGCCGACCACGATCACGACCATTCGCTCCGGGCGGTACCAGGCGTCATAGAGGTCGGCAAACTGCTCCCGGCTCGCACCCTCGATGACCGGCTTCAGTCCGATCGGCAGGCGCTTCGGGAAGAGGGTGTCGCCCAGCAGGAACTCAAAGGAGGCCACGAATTGCCGGTAGTCCACCGAGTCGCGGTCCCGTTTCTCGCTGAGGATGATGAGGCGCTCCTTGCGCAGCATCTCCGGCCTGAGCAGGAGCCCGTCGGCGAAATCGGCGAGGACCCGGAGGCCGTCCGCAATGGATTCCGGCCGGGTGTTGGGCAGCGCGATCTTGTAGGCGGTGTGATCGAAGGAGGTGTAGGCGTTTGTGTCCCCGCCAAAGCACATTCCCAGCCGCTGGAAGTACTCGACGAGGGTCCCGGGCGCATAGTGCGTGCTGCCGTTGAATGCCATGTGCTCGAGGTAATGGGCGAGGCCCCGCTGGTCCTCCTTTTCCTCGAGCGATCCGGACAGGACGAGCAGCCGCAGTGCCGCCCGGCCCCGGGGCTCGCGATTCGGGAGCACGACGTAGCGCAAGCCATTGGGCAGGGCGCCGAAGTGCGCCGCCGGGTCGGGCCTCAGGTCGCTTGCGGCCTGCGGGAACGGCTGGACCGCCCGCGCGAGGCAGAGGAGGACGGGACACCACAGGGCCAGCAGGAACGACTTCTTCATGGGCTGCCCCGGTATTGCAGAAGGATGGATCGAACACGAAGCACAAAGTGGGGTGGAGGCGCGTCCGCCGCGGATTGCTGCTTGCGGCGACCCGGCTTTTTGGGGCGAATAGGGGATGATTTGGCTTTACCGCCTGCTGTTCCTGCCCGCCCTGGCGGTGATGGCCCCCGCCCAGCTGCGGCGCATGCGCCGCAGGGGCGATTATGCCCGGAATTTCGGGCAGCGTCTCGGGAATCATCCCGAGCTGGCGCGGCCGACCCCCGGCATCCGGCGCATCTGGCTGCAGGCCGTCAGCGTCGGCGAGATGCTCGCGATTGCGCCCCTGCTGCAGTCGCTTGTGCGTGAGGGGATGGAGGTCTACCTGACGACCACGACGAGCACGGGCTATCGCCTGGCCAACGACCGCTACCGCGGGGTGGCCATGGGAATCGGCTATTTTCCGATCGACTGGTGGCCCTTCTCTGCGCGCGCCTGGCGCCGGATCAAGCCTGACCTGGTGGTCCTGATGGAGGGCGAGCGCTGGCCCGAGCACACCCGCCAGGCCCGGGTGAGGGGGGTTCCGGTCCTTTGCATCAACGCGCGGGTTTCCGACCGGAGCTTTTCCCGGATGAAGCTTTTCCCGCCGGCCGCGCGCCTGGCCCTGTCGAACATTGGCCGGCTGCTTCCGTGCTCCGCCCAGGACGAGGCGCGCTTCCTGCGGCTTGGCGTCCCGGCATCCCGCATGACGACGACCGGGAACATCAAGGTCGACGTGTCCATCCCGCGGCTCGACGATGCCGCGCTGGCGCGGCTTCGCGGGGAGCTGGGGCTTCCGCCGGCGCTTGTCCTCCTCGGGTCGTCGACCTGGAAGGGCGAGGAGGAGGCATTGGTGGAGGCGCTCAAGGCCGCGCGGGCCGGCGGGCTTCGCTGCGTCCTGCTCATCGTGCCCCGCCACGCCGAGCGCCGCTTCGAGATCGAGCAGATGCTAAGGGCGACGGGCCTGAGCTATCATTTCAGATCGCGCGGGGTCGCGCCGTCGGAGGTGGACGTGGCCGTGGGCGACACCACCGGCGAACTCCGCGACCTGACGCAGCTAGCCGACCTGGTCTTTGTCGGGAAGAGCCTTCCGCCGCACACGGAGGGGCAGACGCCGGTGGAGGCGGCGGCCCTGGGCAAGCCGCTGATGATGGGTCCGGGCATGGGGAATTTCAGGGCGATCTCCCGCGAATTGCGCGCCATGGGCGCCGCGTGGGAGGTTGCCGACGCCGCGGCCCTCGCCGTCGAGGCGCCGCAGCTCCTTCGCGACGCCAGCCGCCGCGAGGCGCTGGCGGCCGCCGCGGCCGCCTGGCGGAAACGCAACGCCGGGGCCCTCGAGCGAACGCTGGCGGTGATCCGCGAGGAGCTGGCCGGGGTGATATAGGACCAATAGGCCCTATACGACCTATAGGTCCTATAGGACCTACGGGCCCCAGACTTCACCCAATCGTGACCCCGCGGCCATCCTCCCGTGACAGTTTGCGCCCACTATCCGCCGCGTGCCCTCCCGACCCACCCCGTCATCGCGCCCCAAGGTCCTGGTTCTCACCGCCGGGTTCGGCGAAGGGCACAACGCGGCGGCACGCGCCGTTGTGGCGGCCTGTGACGAGATCCAGGGACCCGGCACGGCCACGCTTGCGGATCTGTTTGCCCTGACATCCCCGCGCCTCAACGAGATCTCGCGGCAGGCCTACCTCACGGTCATCAACGGGATGCCCCGGTTCTGGAGCCGCGCCTATGCGTGGATGGACCGCTCCACGCTCCTCCCCCGCACCTTCTCCTGGCTGGGCCGCGACCTCCGCAAGCTCGCCCAGTTGGTCCGCGAGGATGGGCCGGGCGTCATCTGCAGCACCTATCCGGTCTACGCATTCCTCGTCGAGAAGCTGCGGCGGGAGTCGCTGGTCGACGTGCCCCACTTCAATGTCGTGACCGACTCGATCAGCATCAACTCCCTTTGGTGGCGCGCCGGATGTTCCGGCTGGTTTGTGCCAAACGAGGACACCGCCTCCGTGATGCGCGCGGCCGGGGTCGATGCATCCCGGCTCTGCGTGTCCGGATTTCCGGTCGATCCAGTCTTCAACAACCGCAGCCCGGGTGACAGCCCTCCCGATATCGCCGCCGCCGGCAGGGCGCGGGTGCTCGTGATCGTCAACTCCGGCAGCCGGGCGGCGGCTTCCATCGCGCGCAAGCTTCTCGTCGAGGACACCTGGGAGGTGACCTGCGCGGTCGGCCGGGATGACGGGCTGCGGCGGGAGCTGCAGGCCGTGGCGGATCTCCGCCGAAATCCCGCCACAATCCTCGGATGGACCCGCGAGATGCCCAGGCTGATGATGACCCACCACGTGGTTGTCAGCAAGGCGGGCGGCGCCACAACCCAGGAGGCGATCGCCGCGGGCTGCCCGATGATCGTAACCCAGGTGGTCCCCGGCCAGGAGGAGGGCAACTACGAGCTGATGCGGCGGCACTCCGCAGGCCTGCTGGCAACCACGCCCGGGGAAGTGGCCGGCGCTCTCCGCCGCTGCTTTGCGAACGAGGGCGCAGTCCTGCGGGCGTGGCGCTCGGGCGTCGCCGGCCTCGCTCATCCCGGGGCGGCGCGAACCATCGCGACCCGCCTCCTCGCGGTCGCCGGCGAATCCCAGCCGATGCCCGCGACCGAGGCGGCCCTGCAGCCATGAAGGGTTCATCGCCGATTCCTGCGGGGCGCCGGGGGAAAGTGAAGGACGATCCACTCATCCCGGTCCCGGCATCCCGCCCCAGCAGGGTTTCCACCGAAGCAGACGAGCGCGCGGGGCCGCCGATTGCGTAGCCCTGCCAAGCCCGAACCCAACAACGAACGTCGGATATCCCCATGAAAAAACTGCGCGTGCGTACCGTGATCCTCTCCGACGTGCACCTCGGCACGCCGGGCAGCAAGGCCGCGGAGGTCAACCACTTCCTCCGGCACGTGCGCTGCGACCGGCTCATCCTGAACGGCGACATCATCGACGGATGGCAGCTCCGGCGGCGGGGCCAGTGGACGAAAGCCCACACCCGCTTCGTCCGGATCGTACTGAAGATGCTCGAGAAAAGGGACACCGAGGTGATCTATCTCCGGGGCAACCACGACGATGTCCTCTCCCGGTTCCTGCCGCTGGACTTCGAGCGGCTGAGGGTAGTCGAGGAATTCATCCACACGGGCCCGGGAGGGCGCTACCTGGTGCTTCATGGCGACGTGTTCGACACGATCACGAAGAATTTCGTCTTCCTTTCGCACCTTGGGGACTGGGGATACGGCCTGCTGCTCAAGATCAACCGCGCCTACAACGCCTGGAGGGCCTGGCGCGGGCTCGAGTATTGGTCGCTCAGCAAGGCGATCAAGGCGCGCGTGAAGGAGGCCGTGAGCCATGTGTCGAATTTCGAGGGGCACGTCGCGCGCCTGGCCCGCGAGCGCGGCTGCGTGGGAGTCCTCTGCGGGCACATCCACACCCCGGCCGACAAGATAATCGGAGGTATCCACTACCTCAACTCGGGCGACTGGGTGGAGTCGCTGACTGCCATTGTCGAGCACTGGGATGGGCGGTACGAGCTGGTCGACTATGTGAGCTTTGCGAGGGAGTTTCCGCTGGTTGAGGAGCCGGAGATGGCGGAGGCCCTATAGGAACTATAGGTCGTATAGGTCCTATGCCCCCGGCTGCGCCGGGGGACCCGCGGGTGGCTGCGCCGCCTGCGCGGCGACCGGCGGCACCGCCGGCACCGGGGGCACCGCAGGCTGCGCGGGCGCCACGGGTCCTCCCGGGAGATTCGCGGCCGGCTCCGCCGGGGACTGCACGACCGGTTCGGCCGGCGTATGCGCGGCGGGGTCCGCCGGCGAATGTGCGCCCGGCCCGTCCGGCGCCCCGGGCTTTGCCCTCGCCCTCGCCGCCCCGCGGCTCTCGTAAAGCCGCACGATGTGCCGGCGCTGGTCGTAACTGATGATCTCGGCGTACCGTCCCCAGCTCAGGAGCGTCCGGAAGAGCGGCCGGGGCTTCTCATGGGGCAGGGCGACCTGGAGCTCCCGAAGCATCTCCTCCGCGCTCAGGACGTGCTGCTCCTGGACCTTGATCAGCCGGATGAGGAGCTCGAAGATCTTCAGCTTGAGGAGCTGGTCGCGGACCAGCTTCTTCTGGCCGGCGGTCGAGGCGCCCACCAGCTCCCGGCCCAGCGGGGTGAAGAGCACGTCGTGCTCGGGAGTTCGGACGAACTCCAGCATCTCGGCGGCCTTGACGACGTTCACCACCGAGCCGAACTCCTTGCCAAAGCGCTCCGCGAGCGCGAACACGTCCGTGGGTTCGTCGCCGAGGAGGGCCATGAGGCCGAGGACCTCCGCGGGCGTCACGTAGGGAAGGGCCACCGGGGCGATCCGGCGGTGGAAATCGTCGATCTTCGTGACGACCTTGTCCTGCGCGGGGTGCGAGGTGTCGGGCAGGATCGTGTGCGTGAGGATGCTGTGCAGGCGCTCCACCATCTGCTTGAACTCCGGGGCGTCGGTGTCGCGCGGATAGGGAAGATTGTTTGTCACCACGACCTCGACCCGCCCCGGCTGGGTCGCCATCACCACGATCCGGGTGGCGAGAAAAACCGCCTCCGTGATGTTGTGCGTGACAAAGACCATCGTCCGAAGGGGGTGATTCGGGTCGGCCACCAGCCGGCCGATTTCACCGCGGAGCGTCTCGGCGGTCAGGACGTCGAGCGCGCTGAAGGGCTCGTCCATCGCCAGCACCTCCGGTTCGGCGATCAGCGCGCGGGCAATCCCCACGCGCTGCTTCATCCCGCCGGAGAGCTCCCGGGGGAATGCGTACTCGTAGGCGCCGAGGCCCACCGTCCCGAGCACCTTCTCCAGGCGGGCCTGCTGCTCGGCGGCCGGGAGCGTGCCGACGGGCAGGAGCACATTGCCCCGGACGGTCAGCCACGGGAACAGGGCGAAATTCTGGAAGACCATGGACACGCCGGGCGATACCCCGCACAGCCGCATTCCCTTGTTGTAGACCTCGCCCTTCGTCGGGGTGATCAGCCCGGCCATGATTCGCAGCAGGGTCGACTTGCCGCAGCCGGAGGGTCCCAGCAGCGCGACGGCGTCATACTCGTTTACCGACAGGTTGATCTCGCTCAGGACAAGGTCGCTCTCCTGGGACACCGCCGCGTATTCGTGGCTGATGTGGCGCAGCTCGATGAGGGGATTGGTCTGGGCTTCCATTGTGGGACCGTTCAGGTGATGAAGCGGCAACGATCGTTTGCCAAGGTTTGAAGGCGCTTCCACACCGTCCGGTTGATGGCGACGACGATCGCGGCCATCAGGAGCGCGGAGGCGGCAAGCTGGGCGAAGCGGCCGTCGTTGGCGGCCCGCGCGATGTAGGAACCCAGGCCGGTCGTCGTGTAGGTCCTCGGCCCGACGGTCACGATCTCGGCGATGATCGTCGTGTTCCAGGCTCCGCCGGCCGCCGTGATCCAGCCGATGACAAGACCGGGCATGACGGCGGGGATGAGGAACTTCCACCAGCGCCGCCACCCCCTGAGGTGGAGGATTTCCACGCACGAGATCATGTCGTTGGGAATGGCCGCGGCCGAACCCGCCACGTTGAAGAGGATGTACCACTGGGTCCCGAAGAGAATCAGGAGGATCGAACCCCAGCCGAGGCTGCCGTGGACGAGGAATATCAGGCCCAGCAGCCAGGGGTAGATCATCGGCATCGGGAAGGAGGCGACGAACTGGATGAGCGGCTGCAGCCGGCCCGAGAGTTTCGGGTTGAGGCCGATCCATATTCCGAAGGGGACGGCCCAGAGCGTCCCGATCAGGACCGAGGCAAAGACGCGGACCAGCGAGTAGCCGGCCCCGCGGCCCATCTCAAGCCAGTCGACGACGTGAACCTGGCCCAGCATCCACGCGAGCCGGGTCGCGCCCCATCCCAGGAGCGCGATCAGGGCCGCCAGAACGGCGATGTAGATCACCGGGCCGACACGCGACGGGGCCGGCGGCTTTGTTCCCGGGGCGACCAGCGAGGTCGCGGCGCACGGGGGCTGGGGTGGGGGAAGCAGGCGGTTCCTCAGGGATTGCCACACCCCGGACAGCCCCTGGACGGCCGCCGAGCGGGCCAGCCAGAGCTGGAGGCTCGAGCGCTGGGCGCGGTTGCCGCCGAAGTCGTCGAGCTTGAAGCGGACCGACCAGTTCACGAGCGGCCACCAGATCAGCCGGTCAATGACGATGATGATGACCCCCATCGCCACAACCCCGGCAATCTGCGCCCGCACGTTGCCGCGCGACATGGCCTCGGCCATGTAGGATCCGACGCCCGGAACCCGGAAGCTCCTGTCTCCGGAGGTGAACGCCTCGCAGGTTGTCAGGTAGAACCATCCGCCCGCCATCGAGACCATGCTGTTGTACAGGAGGGCCTGCGCGCCGAAGGGAAGCTCGATCCGCCAGAACCGGCTCCACCAGGAGTAATTGTAGAGTTTCCCGAGCATCCGGAAGTCCGGCGGGGTGCCCCTGAGCGAATCGTAGTAGCTGAAGGTCATGTTCCAGACCTGCCCGAGGAAAATGGAGAGGATGCAGGCCAGCTCCAGTCCGGTGTTGCTGCGGTGAAAGAGGGCGACCAACCCGAACTCCAGCCCGGGGAGGAAGGTCAGAACCGGGAGGCTCTGGAGGATGTCGAGGGCCGGGAGGATGTAGTGCCGGGCGCGCTGGTCATAGTAGGCCCAGGAGGCGACGACGATCGTGAAAAGAAGCGAGAAGAAATAGGCGATCCAGCCCCTCACAAATGTGAAAAAGGCATACCGGGGCAGGGACTTGAGCGAAATGTCGATTTCGACGTTCGCAAGGAGGGGGTGGCGCCATTGGGCGGCAACCTGCGTGAGGCCCAGCGCCACGGCGCCTATCGCCAGGACTATGATCGCGTCAAGCCAGAGCGCCGAGCGGCGCTCTCCGAGGGGCTTGACTAGCGTGAAGGCCATGCGCGATTTCACCAGCCGCGCAAGCGCTGCGGCAAGCCGTAATCTCTCCGATACGCGGATTTAACGCAGGCACCGGACTCAAGATTTAAGTTGCGCGGCCGATGAGGCACTCTCTACGTTCACCCTTTTTAGGCAATGAAGTCGCACGGACCCAAGCGCTTCTACACTCCAAATTCCCTCGAATTCTGGTTTGAAAAGCTGTCGGCGGAATGGTCGCACGCATTTACCCCGGGACAGCTCGACGAGGGGCGGCGAATCTACCGGGACGGGGAGGTGCGCGAGCTGGAGCTGACCGACCACGACGCGATCGTCCACCGGAGGATCGAGAAAAAGGACGAATACGCCGTGATCGAGTGGGAGGCCGGGGGATTGTCGGTCCGGTCGTCGACGACGGACCGCGAGCTGGCCCATGCGCTCGCCGTGGCCGGGCTGCACGAGATCGAGGAGCTGGTGGCCGACGAAATTTCACCCCTGGGCGAGGTCGGTTGGGGGCAGGGACGGGTTTCGGCCGCGGCGGGCGCCGCGCAGCCTGCCCGCGATTCCGCCCACGATCCGGCCCGGCCGGCCCACGCCGCGGGCCAGAACGGATCGGCCTCGCGCGCGCTTCTGCTCTCATTCAAGACCCGCGTCGCCGGGCTCGCCTTCCAGGCCTTTTGGGTCGAGGCGGACCGCAAGACGCGGGTCCCCGCGCTGGGCGCCGCGGCCCACGGGCCCGCGGGGACCAACGGGCACGTGTCCTCCTCCGAGCGGGCCAAGCTGATCGGCTTGGCGGCCTATGCCCGGAAGGCCCATTTCCACTACGATCAGGAGTCGGGGGTCTACCTGCTCGAGTCCCTCGCGGAAATACCCAACTTCCTCCACGCGGTGCTGCCGGCCTGGCGGAGGGCCTTCGCGATCGAGCTCGACGAAAAGGCGGCCAACCTGATGAAGGGGACCCGCACGATCGAGATCGAGGCGGTCGCGGAGCGGGCGGCCGGCGGTTCCGGGCGGGGGGATGTCGACGGCACCGCGCTCAATCTCCGCTGGATCTTCCGGACCGGGGAGCGGATGCTCACCGAGAGCGAGGTGGCCACGCTGCTCAAGCGGGAGGGGCAGATGGTCATCCTTCCGAATCTCGGGATCGTCTCGCTGGCGGCGGACCGCTGGGACTCCTACACGGCCTGGCAGAAGAACCTCGACGAGACCGCCGGGGGCGCGTCGCTGCCCCCGTACCTCATCTTTTCCCTGTTCAACGACGCCCGCCTGAAGGTGACGCTGTCCCCGGAAATCTCCGCCTGGCGCGAGCGCGTCCTCACGCCGCCCGCCGCCCCCCCGGCGCTACCCCCGCTCCTGCGCCAGTACCAGTGCCGCGGAGTCGAGTGGATGCACCACCTCTGCGACGTGGGCTGCCACGGCCTGCTGGCCGACGAGATGGGGCTGGGCAAGACCCTGCAGGTGCTCTCCCTGCTTGCGGTCAGGCCGTGCCCGGACCGGCCGGGCCTCATCGTCTGCCCGGCGAGCGTCGTGCCGGTGTGGAAGGGCGAGATCGAGAAGTTCTTCCCGCAGTTGGCGACCGACACGCTCAAGTCGGGGAATGACTTTGTCTCCCGCAAGGATCCCGTGCTCTGGCTCGCCAGCTACACCCAGCTTCGCAAGCACCGGGCCCTCCTGGAGTCGGTGCAGTTCGGGTACGCGGTCCTCGACGAGGGCCAGTTCATCAAGAATCCCGACGCGAAGGTGACGCAGACCTGCTTCGCCGTGAAGGCGGACCACCGGATCGTCCTGACCGGCACGCCGCTCGAGAACCGGCAGCTCGACCTGTGGAGCATCTTCCGCTTCCTGCTCCCGGGGCTCCTGGGCTCGCGGGCGTCCTTCGAGTCCGCCCTGCACACGGACCGCGAGGGCACGCTCACCCGCCTGCGCGCGCAGCTGGCCCCCTTCCTCCTGCGGCGCACCAAGAAGGAGGTGGCGCAGGAGCTCCCCCCGAAGGTCGAGATGGACCTGATCTGCCCGCTGACCGACGTCCAGCGCTCCGCCTACGCGAACATCTGCACCGAGGGGCTCGCCCGCCTCGGCGACGACGTGGGCGCCGCGATGCGGGAGAAGTCCTTCGGATTCCTCGCGCTCCTGACCCGGCTTCGCCAGACCTGCTGCGACCCGGACATGCTGCCCTGGCTCAATTCGCCGCTGGCTGACTCCGGCAAGATCAACCTGCTCCTGGAGAAGCTGGCGGAGATCGTGGGAAGCGGGCACAAGGTCGTGATCTTCTCGCAGTTCGTGATGCTCCTGGGACGCGTGCGCACGGCGCTTGCGCAGAACTTCCCCGACCTGCCGCGCTACGAGCTGACCGGCATGACGCTCGACCGGCAGAAGCCCGTCCAGGACTTCCAGGGCGCGCCGGGCGCGGCGGTCATGCTCGTGTCGCTGAAGGCCGCCGGCACCGGGATCACGCTCCATGCCGCCGACTACGTGTTTCTCCTGGACCCCTGGTGGAATCCCGCCGTCGAGGCGCAGGCGGTCGACCGGGTTCACCGGATCGGCCAGACCAACACCGTGTTCGTCTACCGGATGGTGACCGCCGGCACCATTGAGGAGCGGATCCAGGCGCTCAAGGCCGCTAAGCGCGACCTGTTCGACCGGCTGGTGGACGGGATTGGGGGGGACTTCGACCTCAGCCGCCACTTCACCTCGCTGCGCAGCCTCGTGCAGCTCACCGCCCACGCGGAGCCCGAGCAGCCGCAGTAGGCCGGGCCCGCTCAGATCCCTCCATGCGGCTCCTCGTAGAAGAGCCGGATCTCGGGGGCCTTGTCGTTGAGAAGCTCCTGGGCGCGCCTCAGCGCGTTGCGCGTGGCGGTGGTCGGGTTCGCCTCGGCCGGGAAGATGTTGCCCTCGCCGATCCGCGCGAGCAGCCCGCTTTTCCGGAACACGCGCGTGACCTCGGGGCTGGACCCGCTGATCAGGAGGTGGCGGCCGGTCTGGAGCAGGTAGTCGTGCAGGTTCTCGAGAGCCATCACGGTCGAGGCGTCCAGGTGCCGGGCGTTCTTCATCCGGAGGATCACGACGCGGATGTTCTGATCCTCGGCGAGCCGCCGCACCTGCTCCTGGAAGAGGTCCGCGGCGCCGAAGTAAAGCTCGCCCTCGACGTGGACGATCGAGATCTGGGGATGGACGCGCTGCGCGGGATCCTTGAGCTCGGCCAGCGCGCCGCTCGCGTCGATCGCGTACTCGACCAGCATGGGGGTGCTGGACTTCTGCAGGAAGAGGGCCAGGGAGATGCCGATTCCCACGTAGATGGCGGTGTCGAGCTTGAGCACAAGGCAGGAGACGAGCGTGGCGGCGAACACGACCGCGTCGCCGCGGGTCGAGAGGCAGGCGACCCGGATCTGGTGCCAGTTGACCATCTTCACGCCCACCCGGATGAGGTGCGCCGCCAGGGCGGCGATCGGTATGAAGTTGAACACGGGCGTCACGAACATCAGGACGAGGAGGACGACCGCGCTGCTCATCATCGAGGAGAGCTGCGAGACGGCGCCGCTCTGGAAATTGACCGCGGAGCGGGCGAAGGACGACGAGCCGGGCACCGCCCCGAAGAGGCCGCAGGCGATGTTCGCAACCCCCATGCCGATCAGCTCCTGGTTCGGCTCGATCTTCTGGCCGCTCTTCGCCGCCAGGCCCTTGGTGATCGACGCCGCCTCGAGCATCCCGAGGATCGCGATGGCGACCGCGGTCCCCCCCAGGCTGTGGATGAGGTGGAGCTGGTGCGAGCCGAACTTGAACCCGGCGAAGGCGGGAATGACGGTGGTGAGGGCGCCCTCGTCCTTGACCATGAGGAAGTCCGGGGCCGGGTGGATGATCGTGAATATCCGCGCCGCCAGGCCCATGAGCGCCAGGCCGATCAGCGCCTCGGGCCAGCGGGGCCTGAACCGCCGGACCAGCGCGAAGATGGCGAGCGTGAGCGCCCCGATCCCGATCGCCAGCGGCTGGACGTGGATTGTGCCCAGCTTGAAGAGGGCCTGCCAGATGTCCGTCAGGAAGGTCTGGCCCGAGGCGCTGTCGTAGCCCAGGACGTTGTGGAGCTGCGTTGCGATCAGGAGCACGCCGATCCCCGTGCTGTAGCCGACGACCACGGAGCGTGAGATGAACTTCGTGATCTCCCCGAAATTGAGCAGCCCGGCCAGAAGCTGGATCAGCCCGATCAGGAAGGCGAGGTAGACGGCGAGCTGGAGGGGCTCAAGCCCGGTCGCGCTCGTGTGGCTGGCGATCGTCGCCGCCACGATCAGGCTGATCGAGCTGGTGGGCCCGAAGACGTGGTGGTGGGAGGAGAAGAAGAGGGCCCCGACAAAGCCCCCGATGATGACCGCCGCGATGACCGGCTGCGGGGGCAGGTTCAGGATGAGCGCAAACCCGATCGCCTGGGGGATCGAGACGAGCGTGAGCGTGGCGCCGGCGATCAGGTCGGAGCGGAACTTCGACCAGGAGTAGCGCCGCAGCTCCCCCACAAAGGGAAACCGGACCTTGAACATGTGCGATCCAATGGCGGCCACCTCGCCGGTCAGCTCGTTGAACTCGGAAACAGGATCCATCCCGTGAATCACGGCCCGGTTTGGGGCGACGGCAAGCCCTTTTCCCCGTTCGTAACCCGGCCGCCATGAAACCGTAACACGCGGATGTTACAAACAGCGCGCTCCTTCAACCACACCCGAACCAAACGAAGCAAATCCCATGAGAATACAAAAACTGGCCGTGTGCGCGCTTTGCGCCGGCGCCCTGATCGCCTCCAGCTCCGCGTGGGCCCAATCCGCGCCCGTCTCCACCACCTCGGCGGCCGACCGCGCCCTGATCAACGCCCTGATCAAGAAGGGCGTCATCACCGACGCGGAGGCCCCAGCAGATCGAGAGCTCGGTCGCCAAGTCGAGCGCCGGCGACGACGTCATCACCAACGCCTCGGACAAGTACATCACCTCGCTGGTCCTCACCGGGCGCTTCCAGACCCAGTTTGCCGACCTGGGGACGAGCATCAACGGTTTCAACAACGTTCCCCCGACGACGCTGCCCGCGCACCCCGTCGCCTCGGAGCACTTCCTGCTCCGGCGCATCTACCTTGGCACCACGGTCAAGTTCATCGACGGCTTCTCCGGCTACGTGAATTACGACTTTGCCAACCTCTCGTTTGACGCCGCCTACATCGAGTGGAAGAAGAACGACGCGTTCTTTGTCGACGCCGGCTTCAAGAAGGTGCCGTTCGACTACGAGGAGGTCACCTCCAGCGGCGACCTGCGGGCGATCGAGCGCTCGCCGGTGACCCGCTACTTCGACGAGCCCAACAACGGGCGCCGACTCGGCGCGGCCAGCTACCGGACCGGCGTGTTCGCCGGTGGGACTGAGAACGGCTTCTTCTACAACGTCGCGGTGACCAATCCGGAACGCAACGAGTACAGCGGCGACAGCAGCTCCGGCACCACGGTCAACGGCAGCGGCGGGGTGGGCAATTACAGCAACAGCACGAACAACAACCTGGCCTTCTACGGCTGGGGCGGCTACAACGCCAAGTGGACAGACGGCAGCCTGAAGGTGGGCGGCGAGGGCGGGAGCCTGCGCGACCAGGGCGGCCCGGGGACAAGCGTCGGCGTGGGCAACAACCTGACCATCTACGGCGCGTTTGCGGACTTCAAGGAGGACGGCTTCAACCTGCAGGGCGAGTATCTCGGCGCGAACGACCAGAACGCTGTGACCGCCTACGGGGTCGTCCGGAAGGCCAAGCCGACCGGCTACTGGATCCAGCCCACGCTCTACCTCGTTCCCAAGAAGCTCGAGGCGGTGGTCCGCTACAGCTCCCTGGACTCCGACGACAGGGGTGTTGCCCTTTCCGACGGGATCCGCGGCGCGACCTCCGGCGGCACGATGGACAAGATGGATGAACTGTACGTCGGCGGAAACTGGTACATCATCGGCAACGACGTGAAGCTGCAGTTTGGCTACATCCGCGGAACGTCCTCCGGGGCGATCCTGCCGACCACCTCCTCGGGCGTGATCGCGAATGGCGTCGCCACCCACGCGACCGCCGACGGCGTCCGCTCACAGGTGCAGGTCAATTTCTGACCGCGCCCGCCCATTCCCTCCAGCCTCAACCATTCCCACATGAAAAAAGCACTTATCACCCTCCTGTTTGCCGCGGCCCTTGCCGCCTCCGCCTCCGCCCAGATGCTCATCAACGGCGCGGGCGCCACGTTTCCCCAGGTGATCTACGCGAAGTGGTTCGACCAGTACACGAAGGTCGATTCCTCCGTCCGATTCAACTACCAGGGAATCGGATCGGGCGGCGGCCAGAAGCAGATCCTCTCCGAGACGGTCGACTTCGGCGCCTCCGACGGCCCGATGTCCGACGCGAACCTCGCCAAGGCGCCGCGGGCCCTCTGGCACATCCCGACGGTGGCCGGCGCCGTGGTCGTCAGCTACAACCTCCCCGGCGACCTGAAGATCCGGCTCGATGGCCCGACCCTCGCGGGGATCTACCTGGGCAAGATCACGCGCTGGGACGACCTGGCGATCTCCGGCCAGAACCCCGGCGTCGCGCTGCCCGCGCAGGACATCATCGTCGTCCACCGCTCGGACGGAAGCGGCACCAGCTACATCTTCACCGACTACCTGAGCAAGGTGAGCCCGGCGTGGAAGACCCTGGTGGGCAAGGGCACCGCGGTGAACTGGCCCGCCGGCCTCGGCGGGAAGGGCAACGCCGGCGTCGCCGGGCAGATCCGGCAGTTGTCGGGGGCCATCGGCTACATCGAGCTCGCCTACGCCCGCCAGAACAAGCTGCCCTACGCGGACCTGAAGAACGCGTCGGGCAACTACGTCACCCCGACGATCGACTCGGTGGTCGCCGCCCTCGCCTCGGCCACGATCCCGGACGACTTCCGGTTCTCCATGGTCAATTCCCCCGGGGAAAACGCCTATCCGATCGCCGGGGTCACCTGGCTGCTGGTCTACCAGCAGCAGAAGGACTCGGCCAAGGGGGAGAAGCTGGTGGCCTTCCTCAAGTGGGCCTACACCGACGGCCAGAAGATGGCCGCCGCGCTCGACTACGCCCCGCTGCCCGACGCCGTGCAGGCAAGGGTTCTTGCCCGCGTGAACGAAATCAAGTACTGAACGGATAGTGCGCACCGTCACAACGCCCGACAGCCCGGCGCCGGTGAAACCAACCTCGGTTTCCCGGTGGCCGGACCGCTCGTTCCACTGGCTGGCCCTGCTCGCGGCCCTGACCCTGGTGGGGCTCATCGTCCTGGTCGGCTGGGAGCTTTACCGGGGTTCCCGCCTGTCCATCCACCAGTTCGGCCCGCGCTTCCTGGTCAGTTCCCAGTGGGATCCGGTCTCCGATGTCTACGGCGCGCTGCCCTTCATCTTCGGGACCCTCGTCTCCTCGCTGATCGCGCTGGTGATCGCAGTCCCGCTCGGCGTTGCGACCGCGCTTTTCCTCACGGAGATGGCGCCGGTCCGGCTCCGGCAGCCGATCATCACGGTCATTGAGCTTCTGGCCGCCGTCCCGAGCGTGATCTTCGGGCTTTGGGGGATCTTTGTCCTGGTCCCGTGGCTCCGGGATCATTTTTTCCGGTGGCTCAAGGATTCGCTGGGGTTCCTGCCGCTCTTCACCGGGCCGATCTACGGCCCGAGCATGCTGGCCGGGGGAATCATCGTCGCGATCATGATCCTGCCCATCGTCACCTCGGTCTCCCGCGAGATCCTGCGCTCCGTACCCAACCTCCAGAGGGAGGCCGCGTACGCGCTCGGCGCCACCCACTGGGAGGTGATCCGGATAGCGGTCATCAGCTATGCCCGAAGGGGGATCTTCGGGGCGGCGGTGCTCGGCCTTGGCCGGGCGCTGGGCGAGACGATGGCCGTCACGATGGTGATCGGCAACCGGCCCGAGATCAGCGCCTCGCTCTTCGCGCCGGGCTACACGCTGGCGAGCGTCGTCGCCAACGAGTTCACCGAGGCGACAAGCGACCTGTACCTCAACGCGCTCTTCGAGCTGGGGCTCGTGCTCCTGGCGATCACGATCCTGGTAAACGCCGTCGCCCAGCTCATGCTCCGCTCCCTGGCGGGCGGGGCCGGGGCCAAGGCGCACTGAACCCGTGGACGCCGCCCCGACCCATCACCCCGACCCGGCCCACCAGTCCCGCCGCCGCTGGATAAGCCGTGGCATGACCGGCCTGATGGGGCTGAGCTCGCTGCTGGTGATCGCGCCGCTCTTCCTGGTCCTCTATTTCCTCATCCGGGAGGGCGCATCCTCCCTGGACTGGAACTTCTTCACCCAGCTGCCCAAGCCCGCGGGCGAGCAGGGCGGGGGCATGGCCAACGCCATCGTGGGCACGGTCGCGCTTCTGGGCATGGCCGCGGCAATCGGGGTGCCCATCGGGGTCATGGGCGGGGTCTACCTGGCCGAATACGGCTCGGCTCGCTCCAACTACTGGCTGCGCTTCGCCGCCGATGTCCTGAACGGCGTCCCCTCGATCGTCTGGGGGATGGTCGTCTACGCGATGCTGGTCGTCCCCTTCAAAACCTTCTCCGCCTATGCGGGCGGGGTCGCCCTCGGGCTCATGATGATACCCCTGGTCATGCGGACGACCGAGGAGGTGCTCGTCCTCGTCCCGCAGAGCTACCGGGAGGCCGGGCTGGCGCTCGGGATAGCGCGCTGGAAGATCATCACCGTCATCGTCATCAAGACCGCCCTGAAGGGCATCGTCACCGGAGTTCTGATCGCGCTCGCCCGGGTCGCCGGCGAGACCGCGCCCCTTCTCTTCACGGCCCTGGGCAACAATTTCTGGAATCACAGCCTGGCCGAGCCGATCGCGGCGCTGCCGCTGCAGATATTCTCCTATGCGATCTCGCCCTACGACGACTGGCACCGGCAGGCCTGGGCGGGAGCCCTGGTCCTGATGATGCTCATCCTATCCTGCAACGTGGTCGTCCGCTTCGTGTCGCGAGACCGCCGCTGATCCCGGACACTCCCCTCATCCTCTCCCGAATCCCGACCGACCGCCCACAATGGCCACGCCCGTCTCAACCCCGGAAAAGCCCAAGACCGCTCCCGCCCCCGTTCAGCCTGAAGCCGGCGGCAAGCCCGTCGCGCCCGAAGAGGGCCCCGCCTTTGACGTCCGCGACTTTTCACTCTGGTACGGGGCCCGCAAGGCGCTCGACGGGGTCTCGATCCGCATACCGGCGCGCCGGGTGACGGCGATCATCGGCCCGAGCGGCTGCGGGAAATCCACCTTCCTGCGCGCGCTCAACCGGATGCACGAGCTCACGCCGGGCACCCGGATCGAGGGCAGCCTGCACCTTTTCGGCGAGGACCTCTACGCGCCCTCGGTCGACCCGGTGGTCGTCCGGCGGAGGGTCGGGATGGTTTTCCAGAAGTCCAATCCCTTTCCGACCATGTCGATCGAGGAGAATGTCCTGGTCGGCCTGCGCCTCAACGGTGTGAAGGACCGCGCCTTCCTGCAGCACCGGCTGGAGCAGTCGCTGCGGATGTCCGCCCTGTGGGACGAGGTGAAGGATCACCTGAAGCGCCCCGGGATCAGCCTCTCCGGCGGCCAGCAGCAGCGGCTTTGCATCGCCCGGGCGCTCGCGGTCGAGCCGGAGGTGCTCCTCATGGACGAGCCCTGCTCGGCGCTGGACCCGCTCGCGACGGCGAAGATCGAGGAGCTGATCCAGCAGCTCCGGCTGCGGTTCACGGTGGTCATCGTCACGCACAACATGCAGCAGGCGGCGCGCTGCTCGGACCGGACCGCATTTTTCTACCTCGGCAAGCTCGTCGAGTTCGGCGAGACCCGGGGCATGTTCACGAACCCGTCCAATCCGCAGACGGAGGCCTACGTCTCCGGTCGCTTCGGATGAGCGGTCCCCCTATTTCCACCCCACCACCCTCATGACACATTACGCCGAAGAAATGGACCGCCTGAAGGAAAGGCTCCTCGCCATGGCCAGCCATGCCGAGTCCGCCGTCGCGCGCAGCATCCGCGCCCTGGTCGAGCGCGACGACGCGCTCGCCCGGGAGGTGGAGGCCGAGGACAATGTCATCGACCAGCTCGAGATCGAGATCGACGACATCGCGATCCACCTGCTGGCCAAGGCGCCCCTGGCGACCGACCTGCGGCTGACGACCGTCGCCATGAAGATCTCGCAGAACCTTGAGCGGGTGGGCGACAGCTCGGTCACGATCGCCCGCCGCGCGATCGACCTGGGGGCCGAGCCCCAGCTCAAGCCCTACGTGGACATCCCGCGGATGGCCGCGATGTCGCTTGAGATGCTCCGCGACGCGATTTCCGCGTTCATCGACCACGACCCGGCGAAGGCGCGCGCGGTGGTGCCCCGCGACTCCGACGTGGACAACATCAACCGGCAGCTTCACCGGGAGCTCTCCAGCTACATGGTCGAGCGCCCGGCCACGATCACCCGCTGCCTCAACCTGATGGTCATTTCCAAGAGCCTTGAGCGGGTGGCCGACCACGCGCAGAACATTGCCGAGGAGGTGGTTTACCTCTACGAGGCCATCGACATCCGCCACTCAGCCCCGAAGCCGAATGAAGCCCAAAATCCTGGTAGTTGACGACGAGGCCGACGCGCTCGAGGTCCTCGGGTTCAAGCTCCGCGAGGCCGGGTTCGCGCCCCTCTTCGCCCAGGACGGGGCCCGCGCTCTTGCGGCCGTGCGCAGCGAGAAGCCCGACCTGGTGGTCCTGGACCTCATGCTCCCGGAGGTCGACGGGCTCGAGGTCTGCAAGCTGCTTCGCCGCGACCCGGCCACCGCCCGGATCCCGATCATCATGCTGACCGCCCGGGCCGCCGAGATGGACCGGGTGGTCGGGCTGGAGCTGGGCGCCGACGACTACGTGACGAAGCCCTTCAGCCCGCGCGAACTGGTCCTGCGGATCCGCAAGCTCCTGGCACGGGCGGGCGCCCCCGAGGAGCCCGGGGCGCAGATCAGGGTGGGCGGGATCGAGATCGACGTGCCGCGCCACGAGGTGCGGGTGGGCGGCGCGGCGGTGGCGCTCACCGCCACGGAGTTCAGGCTGCTGGAGATCCTTGCGCGCCGCCGGGATCGGGTCCAGTCGCGCGACCGCCTGCTCCAGGATGTCTGGGGCTACGAGAACCCGATCGACAGCCGCACCGTGGACACCCACATGCGCCGGCTCAGGGAAAAGCTCGGCCCGGCGGCGTCCTGCCTTGAGACGGTCCGCGGCGTGGGGTACCGGATGGCGGTGGACGGCAGGGGATAGGCCCGCATGGGAACGGCAATCGATCTTTTCCTGCTGGCCGCGCTCGGCGCCTTCGCCGCCGCCTGGTGGAGGGAGCGCCGGGCGGGCGCGGCGGCGGCGCGCTCCTACGCGGATGAATTTTCCCGGCAGAGGGCCCGCCGCGAGGCCGAGCTGGCCGAGCAGGTCCGCCGAACCGCCGCCCTTTTCGACCGGATGGTCGAGGGTGTCGTGGTCCTGGACACCGCTGGCGCGGTCCTGCATGCGAACCGGTCAGCCGGCGAACTCTTCGGCTTTTCCCCGCCCGCCACCGGCCGGGCCCTCCTCGAGGTCGTGCGCCACCACGAGGTCGCGGCGGTTGTCGCGCGGCTCGCCCGCGAGCCGGAGGTTCTCGACCACGAGATCCGCTTTGAGGGTTCCGGGGCGGCGCGCTTTCTCCAGGTCAACGCACTGGCGCTGCGGGACGGGCAGGGGAGGAACGACGGGGCGCTTCTCGTTTTCCACGACGTGTCCCGCCTCCGCCAGCTCGAGGCGATCCGCCAGGAGTTCGTGGCCAACGTGAGCCACGAGCTGCGCACGCCGCTCTCGCTGATCAAGGGGGCCGTCGAGACCCTGCTCGACGGCGGCAAGGAGGACCCGGTGACGCTAGGCCGTTTCCTGGATATCATCGACCGCCACACGGAGCGCCTGACGCTGCTGATCAACGACCTGCTGCTCCTCTCGACCCTCGAATCCGGGCGAATCCGGCTTTCGCTTGAGCCGGTGCCCCTGCGGGCCGCCGCCCAGGAGGTCATGGATGATTTCCACGAGAGGGCCCGGGCCCGCGGGGTGAGCCTGGTCAACGACATCCCCGTGGCGGTCGTCGGCAAGGCCGATCCGGACCGGCTGCGGCAGGTCCTCGCCAACCTTATCGACAACGCGATCAAGTACGGGCGCGCCGACGGGGCGATGGCCGTTTCCGCCCGGGCGCTCGAGCCGGGATGGATCGAGGTCGCAGTGGCCGACGACGGGGCGGGGATTCCGCCGGAGGCCCAGCCCCGGATCTTCGAGCGATTTTACCGGGTGGACAAGGCCCGGTCGCGGGACCAGGGGGGCACCGGGCTGGGCCTGGCGATCGTCAAGCACGTGGTCCAGGCCCACGGGGGCGACGTGCGGATCGCAAGCGCGCCCGGCGAGGGGACGACATTTTATTTCACGCTCCCGAACGCGGGGGCCTGATCCGCCCTTGCAGAAACCTGAGACCTGAGACCTGAAACCTGAAATCGGACCAAGGCGCCCATGCCGCCGATTCCGAGGCGTGAAGGATCGACTCAGGTTTCAGGT
>CAITEC010000031.1 GCA_903891325.1 uncultured Opitutaceae bacterium | reverse complement strand
CAAGTGGCCAACGAGGGCAGACTGTAAATCTGCTGGCTAACGCCTTCCCTGGTTCGAATCCAGGTCCTACCAATTTTCGTCCTCCGCCGGAGGCGGAGGCGAAAATTGCCCCCGGCGTAGCTCGCTGCAGCGAGCGAAGCCGGGCCGTCGGAAAGTTATAAAAAGCCGCTTCGCGGCATTGGCAGCGGAGCGAACCCCAGAACCTTCGGATTTGGAACGATCCCCCAAAGGATTGCCCCCCGCCCCGTCTCCCCCCACCATCCGCCACCCCCAATGAGCAGCAAATACGACTTCGCCCTCGACATGGCGACCGACAACTCGAACTCGCTCATCCTGCGGAATATCAAGCCCGGGAGCGACGTCCTGGAGACGGCCTGCGCGCACGGGCGGATGACGCGCTACCTTTCCGAGACCCTGAAATGCCGGGTCGCGATCGTCGAGTACGACGCGGAGGCCGGCGCCTCGGCCGCCCGGTTCGCCTCCGACGCGCGGCACGTGGGTCCTGTGTTCGGCGACCTGGAGAACGGGCCGTGGCATGCGAACTTCATCGCGGAGGGGATGGCCTTCGACACCATCGTCATGGCCGACATCCTTGAGCATCTCCGCGATCCGGCGAAGGCGCTCGCGCGGGCCCGGGGTCTCCTGAAGCCCGGGGGCTCGATCTGGATCTCCGTCCCGAACGTCACCCACAACGCCGTCCTGATCGAGATGCTCAACGGGCGCTTCGAGTACCGGGACATCGGCCTTCTCGACAGCACGCACATCCACTTCTTTTCCTCCGGGAGCCTCGAGGCGGCGGTGCGCGGCGCGAGGCTGGAGGTCGCCCGCCGGCTCGACCCGGTCCTCGCGGTCAAGCGGACGGAACTGAAGAACAGCTACCGCGACGTCCCGTGGCACGTGGCCCTGTACCTGCGGATGCGGCGCGGCGGGGAAATCTACCAGTTTGTCTGGGAGCTCAAGCCCGCCTGAAGGGCGAGGTCAGGGCAGCCGGGCGACGACGCTGGCCATCGCGGGCCGCGCGATCGCGATCTGCTCGGACTCTGTCGACAGTTCCCGGGAGAGCGCCAGCATCGGGTTCACGCTGCTCTCGAAGGCCTTGACCACGACCCCCACGTAATTTGCGCCGCTGACCGTGTCCGGGTCGCAGCCGGCATTGTTCAGGCCCATCGCGACCCAGCCCTCGGCGGTCCTCTCGACCAGCGCGTGGGCGATCGGCCAGCCCTCCCGGCAGATATAGACGACGGTCATGCCCCGCCTGAGCTCGGCGATCGGGACCTTGCGAATCACGATGACGGTGTTGTCCCGGTAAAGGGGCATCATCGAGTCCCCGCTGCCCAGGGCGATCTGGGTGCCGGGGTGGGCGAGGATGTAGGCGCCGGCCTTGGCGGAGGCGCTCACCGGTCCGGCGTCCTCCGGGGCGGGCGACATCCGGGCCACGGTGGAGAGGGATACCGGGGCGCCCAGGCCGGCGCAGCCGGAGACGCCGAGCAATGCGATGAGAAGTCCGGCGAGAATTCCGATGCGAATCGGCGCGGATTGGGAGAGGATGCTTGGATGGTTCATTGGTTGCTTGGGTCGCCCCCAGTGAACCACGCGCGGCGAATTCCGTGAATGAGGGCTGCATCGGGGATTTGCGGGAAAGAATGACCAGTTTGCCCCCCAATCCCTCCCGCTTGCGCCCGGGATTCGTCCCAGGAGATTTTGACGCATACCGGGAGGAGCCCCCGTTTCGCCCGCTCCGGTCGGGAGAGTGGGCAGGCCTGATCGGCCTCCCTGGGGTCCGGACCCTACGTACCATGGGGACGGGGACCCCTCCGCCGCGGCGCGGCCTAGGGTGCCCTCCCGGGCCGATTCCCGGGCGGGGTTCTACGTACACCGCCTATTATCCCTACATGACACAAAAACCCCCGGATGGTGAAACCGCGGCCTTTTCGACGAACCGGCTCAGGGAGACGCTGGCCTGCGAGCGCCCGCAGGAAAGGCTCGAAAAATTCGGACCCGCGGCGCTGAGCGACACGGAGCTGCTCGCGCTTCTCCTGCGCAGCGGCACGCGCGGGCAGGATGTCCTCACGCTGGCCTCGCGCCTCATCCAGGAGGCCGGCTCGCTCGCCGCCCTGGTGCCCTGGCGCGAGGCGGAATTCAGGCGCCTGCGCGGGATCGGCCGGGTGAAGGGGCTCCAGCTTGTCGCCGTCCTGGAGGTGGCGCGGCGGGTCGCCGGGCAGCAGGGCGGGGAGTCCCCGCTCCTGACGCGCGCCGAGCTGATCGCCGCGTACCTGCAGCCGGTGGCGTCGGGACTGGAGGTCGAGAAGTTCTGGGTCCTGTGCCTCAATCGGAAAAACCGCCTCCTGAAGCGTGTCGAGGTGACGTCGGGCACGGCGACCGCCGCGCTGGCTCATCCCCGGGAGGTCTTCCGCGCGGCGATCCGCGAATCGGCGAGCGCGCTGGTCTGCGCGCACAACCACCCGAGCGGGGACCCGGCGCCCAGCGCGGCGGACGTGCAGGTGACCCGCTTATGGGAACGTTCCCATAAGTGCGTTTATGTGAAGCGCCGGATTATGGGAAGTGGGCATGGGCGTCGCTCACCTCTAGGACGTAATTTGCGATCAGAGGCCGTCGGTCGCTTCCCATAATTTCGCGTCATCCGTGGCGGCGGATGAGCGTGGTTGCGTATGCAAACACCTCATTCGACAGACGTCGGCCTTACAGCCGACTTGGAGACGATCAACGGGCGCTTCGGCAGCTTCATGCTGGCGCGCAGGTATGCAGCGAGCACGGCTCACCGCTGTCAGCGGTTGTTGCAGGACTACGCTCGATGGTTGGCCGTTCGCGGACGACGACTCGCCGATCTCGATCTGAAGGACGTATCGCACGTCGTGCGCTACCACTCGGTAGGCCGGAGCCCGACCTGCAAGGAAGAGCGGCGTGCCGCGCTTCGTGTTTGGCTGCGGTTCACGGGCCGCTTTCGACCAGTAGTTGCTCCCGCGCCGTGGCAGGGATGGCTCGACGAGCATCTCCATTTTCTCACAGCCCACAAGGGGCACGTCGCCGCGACACTGGACGGCCGCAGGATAGCGATCAGTGCCTATCTCAGCTGGCAGTTCGGCGCGCGCCCGGCTGATTGGTCGCGAGTTGGTCCGCGGGACATTCTCAGTTACTCGCACGAGCTCGCCCAGCGCGGGCTGCGACGCAACACCCTCAAGGGCCGGCTGTCCGCGCTCCGGCAGTTCCTCCGCTTTGTCGTCATCCGTGGTGCTGGCGGGCAGTCGCTGATTGACGCAGTGCCGAGTGTCTCGACCCATGGGCAGTCGCCGTCACGGCCGGCCGTGCTCACCGAGGAGCAGCGCCGGATGTTGCTCGCCGCGTTCCCGCGCCATCGTCCGGTCGGCCGCCGCAACTACGCGATGACGATCTGCATGATCGATCTCGGCCTGCGGATCTCGGAGGTCATCGCACTCCAGCTCGACAGTATCGATTGGAAACAGCGCGTGCTCATCGTGCCCGCCGTTAAAAACGGCCGCGGTCGGACCCTGCCGCTCCCGCGGCGTGTCCAGGCTGCACTGCTCGCCTATGTGCGGAAGGGACGACCGCCCAGCGACTGCCCCCAGCTTTTCCTCTCGGACCCGAAGCGCCGCGGCACCGCGCTCTCGATTGGCGCCGCCCGCCAGCATGTGATCCGGGCATACCGCCAGTGCGGGTTTCCTGCCAATTGGGGCGGCGTGCACCGCCTGCGCCAT
>CAITEC010000030.1 GCA_903891325.1 uncultured Opitutaceae bacterium | reverse complement strand
TTTCATGAAGCACAGGCGAATCTCGTCAAAATTCCGGGCATAAAAACCCTCATGCTCCCTCTATGGCCTCACGAGGCCACCTTCGGTCGCCTTCGGGCTTTTCTGCTCCGGACTTTTTGACGATCTTCATCCTGTGTTCATGAAATATCCGGGCTAGCGAACCGACGCCAAGATCAGCGCCGCCGCAAATCCGAGGAAAACCACGCCCATGGCCCGGTCGATCCAGTGGCGATGGAGGATAAACGCCCGCCGGACCCGTTCGTGCGCGAAGACGGTCGCGACGACGATGAACCAGGAGGTTGTCGTCAGCGTGATCCACAGGCCGTAGCCGCCCCGGACGAGCCAGGGCGTCCGCGGGCTGACGATGGAGGCGAAGACGGCCACAAAGAAGAGCGTCGCCTTGGGATTGAGCGCGTTGGTCATGAATCCCCTGAGCCAGGCGGACCGGTGCGAGGTGCCATGCTCCCGCTCCCGGTCCGGCGGCAGGACGCCTGAGACGGCCCGAGGCGAGCGCAGGGACTGGATCCCGATCCAGGCGAGGTAGCCGGCGCCGGCAAACTTCAGGATGCCGAAGGCCAGGGCCGAGCTTCGGACCAGGATCCCGATTCCCAGGAGAGAATAACCCACGTGAAGGCAGATTCCGCTGCCGATCCCGATCGCGGTCACGATCGCGGCGCGCCGGCCGTGGTGGAGGCTTTGCCGGACGACGATCGCAAAGTCCGGGCCGGGGCTGACCAGGACGAGCAGGTGCGCAACGGCCAGCTTCAGGAATTCGGGCCCGTATTGGGTCATGCGCGCTCGCGGCGGCGCAGGGCGGCTATCTGGGTCCAGAGCTTCTTCTGCAGGGCGTCGAGGCCCGCCCCTGTCAGGCAGGAGATCTTGGCCACCGGAACCGGGTATTTTTTGCTGAACTTGACCAGATTCGCCACCGAGGCCGGCACATCCATCTTGTTGGCTCCCACCATCCGGGGCTTGTCGAGCAGGGCGGGGCTGTAGAGCTTGAGCTCCTTCAGGAGGTGCTTGTAGTCGTCGCGCGGGTCGCGGCCGTCGGTCCCCGCCATGTCGATCAGGATCAGGAGCAGCCCGCAGCGCTCGATATGCCGCAGGAAGCGGTGCCCGAGCCCGCGGTTTTCGCTGGCGCCCTCGATGAGCCCCGGGATGTCGGCCAGGAGGAGGCGCCGGCTTCCCGCCGCGTCGTCGGAATAGCGGATGACCCCGATTTGGGGCTGCAGCGTCGTGAAGGGGTAGGGGGCCGTCTTCGGCCGTGCGTGCGTGATCGCATTCATGAGCGACGACTTTCCCGCGTTGGGGTAGCCGACCAGCCCAATGTCCGCGATGCTCTTGAGGATAAGCCGGTAGGTTCCCGTTTCGCCGACTTGGCCGGGATTGGCGCGGCGGGGGGCCCGGTTGGTGGAATTCTTGAAGCGGGTGTTGCCCCAGCCGCCGTTGCCCCCCTTGCAAAGGACGATGCGCTGCCCGTCCTCGATCATCTCGGCGACGAGCTTCCCCGTGGCCTCGTCAATCACTTGCGTTCCCAGCGGCATCCGCAGGATGGCCGTGTCGCCTTCCTTGCCCGTGCAATCCTTGCCCAGGCCGTGCTCGCCGCGGCCGGCCTTCCAGTGGGTCTTGAACTTGTAGTCGACGAGGTTGTTCGTGTCGTGGTCGCCGACCAGGATGACGTCGCCGCCGTTGCCCCCGTCGCCGCCGTTGGGCCCGCCCCAGGGCTCATATTTCTCACGGCGGAAGGAAATACAGCCGCGCCCGCCGTCGCCGGCATAGGCCTTGATAACGCATTCATCGACAAACATGGCCCCACGATACAGATGGCGGGCCGTTTGCCAAGGAGTGCCGAGGAGGGCGGCGGACGGGTTAGCGAACGAATTTAAATCGGATAGGCCCCCTCCGCGGCCGGCGTAAGCCAATGCCCGATCTCGCCGCCAATTCAGCCCGCCAAGGGCAGGCTGCAGTAACTGCAGCCCGGATTTGGCGGGCGCGGAGGCGGCGATGAGGCTTCCGAGGGCCGCTGCGGGGGCCTATCCGATTTAAATTCGTACATCTACGTAGCGGCAAACCGGTTGCCAAGGGGCTGACCCTGGACAAAATCGAGGCATGGCAGTTGCCGGGATGCTCGAATGATCAGGAAAGTCGTTATTTCCTTGGTGTGCCTGGCCGCCGTGCGCTGCGTGGCCGCAAATTTTGTCGTGACGACGAGCGCAGATGTCGCGTCCGGGTCGCTCCGGCAGGCGATCATCGACTCCAACGCGGCCGGGGGGACAAACACGATCACGTTCACTCCCGGTCTCGGGACCATTGGCCTAGTGGCAGACCTTCCGGCAGTGCAGGCCAGCACAACCTTTGTCGGGAATGGAAATACGATTGATGGGGGACATGCGTTCCGGGGGTTTCTGGTCGCGGCGTGGGCCCCGGGAACGGCGACCATGGTTCCCACTGCGGTGGCGATCCAGGACCTGACGATCCGGAATGCTGCGGCGTTCGGCGGGAGTGGGCCCGGTGGCGGGGGGGCGGGACTCGGCGGGGCGCTTTTCGTGGGCAATATGGCCTCTGTGACACTGAGCAATGTGAACTTGGTTTCCAACAGCGCGGACGGAGGAAATGGGGGCAATTTGCTGGGTGGTGGCGGTGGGATGGGTGGCAACGGGGGAACCAGCGGGGGCGGCGGATTGGGTGTTGGTGCGGACGGCGCCGGTAGCGCGAATGTGCCGCCGAAGCCGGGAATCGCGACGGGCGCGCTGCCGGGAGGTTCGGGGTCGGCATTCGGTGCCGGGCCCGGCGGCGGAGCTGGCGGTGGCGGCGGCTATAGCGGGATCGCGTTAGGCTCGGCGCCTCCCGGGGGTGGCGGTGGCGGGGTTGGCGGAGCGACGCCTAGTTACAACCTTCCCGCGGCGGTTCATGGTGGCGACGGTGGTTTTGGCGGCGGCGGTGGAAGCGGAGGAGGTAATATCAACGGTATTGCCGGCAATGGCGGATTTGGCGGTGGCGGGGGAAGTGTTTTTGGAGGTTCCATTGGCGGGAACGGGGGTTTTGGCGGTGGTGGCGGTGGTCTTGGAAGTGCTTCGAGCATCAATAGCACAGCCGGAGGCTTCGGCGGTGGCGGCGGAGTTGAGGTAACCGTGATAACGCCGGGATTTATTTCGATGTCCGGCGGTGGCGGCGGCGGGATGGGAGGGGCGTTGTTTGTCCAGCAGGGCGGTTCACTTGTCTTCGCTGGCCCGGCTCGAGTGGCTGCGAATTCCGTGAGCCCTGGCTTGGGCGGCGGCGGCGGAGCCGGCAATGGGAGCGCGTTTGGCACCGGTCTCTTCATCCAGGGAAACGACACGGTGACCTTTTCGCCCGGCGCAGGGCAGGTGGTAACTTTCTCCGACGCGATTGCCGACCAGTCCGGAAACGGGGGCTCGGGCGGCAATGCGGGAACCGGGGGCCTTACGGTCAACGGCGCGGGCACGCTCATCCTTTCCGGTGTCAACAGCTATACCGGCCCGACCAGCGTCAATTCGGGAACCCTGCTTGTGAATGGATCGCTCGCTGCCGCCAGTGCGGTGACAGTCGCGGCGGGCGGGACATTGGGCGGCACAGGGACGGTCAATGGCAGCGTGGCCTGCCTGCCGGGTGGCACCGTCGCTCCTGGAAACGGTTCTCTCCCACTGGCGGTTGGTGGCGGTCTTTTGTGGAACGGCTCGACCGATGGATCGCCCTCGATGCAATTCGTCCTCGCCCCCGGAGGCCCGGCGACGGGCCAGCTCGTGATAGCGGGTGCGCTTGCCAAGGGCACGGCCGGAAACTTCAAATTTGCGTTCCAGGGGGCGGCATATCCAGGCACCTATACGCTCGCGACCTTCGCCAGCACGAGCTTCAGTGCTTCCGACTTCGGCTACGCGAGCCTGCCGCCTGGGTTGGCCGGCAGCTTTGCTATTGTCGGCGGAACGAAGCTGCAATTCACGGTCAGCCCTTCCGTGACGATTGCGACCGGGCGCAGCGCCGCATTCACGGCCGTTGGCGCCGGCACACCGGGAACAGCCTATCAATGGGCCTTCGGCGGGACGCCGATTCCCGGCGCGACCGACGCGATCCTGCTTATTCGCAATGCCTCGGGCCAAAGCGCCGGCACCTACACGTGCGCGGCCAACGGCCCATCGGGCGCATTTTCGACCTCGGCAACGCTGGCCGTCACGGCCGTGCCGGTTCCGGGCTATCTCTCCAACCTGTCGGCGAGGGCGAACGTCGGCACGGGCGCGGGTATTCTTATTTCCGGCTTTGGCATCGGGGGCACCGGGTCCAAGAACCTGCTGCTTCGGGCGGTTGGTCCCGGCCTCCGCGACACGTTTGGTCTGACCGACGCAATTGTTACTCCCCAGGCAACGCTCTTCAGCGGCTCCAACATCATTGTCAGTGAGATGGGGTGGGGATCATCATCCCTCTTCAGCATAATCTCCTGGCAAATTCCCGGACAGGTTCTCTTTGCCCAACCCCAGCCCGTCTCACAGTCGTTCATGGGGAACCTTGGCGCCTTCCCGCTTGTTCCAGGCTCCGCGGACTGCGCGTTGGAAGTGACGCCTCCGGCGGGGAACTACACTTTGCAGTTTAGCGGCGTGGGCGGAACCGGCGGAATCGGGCTCTTCGAGGCCTTTGACGCGGACGCCGCGCCCGGCGCCGCGCGACTGGTGAACCTTTCCGCGCGGGCCAATGCGGGCGCGGGGGACGGGACGCTCATCGGCGGTTTCGCGGTTGGCGGCAGCTCGGCCGAGACCGTGCTGATCCGCGCCGTTGGGCCCGGCCTGGCTGATACCTTCGGGCTCACCGGCGTCCTCGCCGGCCCGGTTCTCACGATCTACTCGGGGAATACCCCGATCTTCTCCAATGCCGGCTGGGGCGGCGATGCGGCGCTCGCCTCGCTCTTCGCTACCGTTGGGGCATTTCCCCTAAATTCCGCACATCCGGATTCCGCCGTCCTTGTCACGCTCCCGCCCGGGGGCTACACCGCGCAGGTCACGGGTACGGGCGCCGGGATCGCGCTGGTGGAGATCTATGAGGTTTACTAGCGCTCCCCCGTGACCAGCCGGTGCACGGTCCCCAGGAGCTCATCGGCGGTCACGGGCTTGAGGAGGAAGGCATCCGTGAAATCGCCGTGCGCGGCGCCCGAGTCCTCCGGCGAGAGACCGCTGATTGCGAGCACCCTGACGCCCGGCCGCTTCTCGCGGAGCGCGCGGGACAGGGCGATGCCGCCAAGGAGGGGCATGTCCACGTCGGTGATCACCAGAGCAATCCGGTCGGAGGCTGCGTCGAATTGCTCGATCGCCTCCACGCCGTCGCCGCAGTCGATCACCGCGTAGCCGTGTTTCCTGAGGATCGCGCCAAGGATCGTGCGAATGCTCTTGTCGTCGTCGACGACAAGGATGAGTTCACCGCTGCCGTCGGGAACCGCGGCGGCCTCCGCGGCGGCCCGCAGGTTCGCGTCGCCATCGATGGCGGGGAGAAACACCTGGAAGGTCGTGCCGCGGGCAGGCTCCGTCCGCAGGTCGATGAACCCCCCATGGCCCATCACGATGTCGCGGACGGTGGCCAGGCCGAGCCCGGTGCCCTTGCCCGGGCCCTTGGTTGTGAAAAAGGGCTCCCATATGCGGCTCAGGATGTCCGGCGGTATGCCGGTCCCCGAGTCGGAAACCGCGAGCACGACCCAGGAGCCCGGCTTCGCCCCTGAAATGGCCGCGGCCTCCGCCTCTCCCAGGTGGCAGCCCGCGGCCGTGATCCGAAGGCCGCCGCCCTGCGGCATGGCGTCCCGGGCGTTCACGCAGAGATTGAGCAGCACCTGGTGGATCTGGGTGCCGTCACCGAGCACCGGGGGCAGGTCGGTTTGGATATTATGGGAGAGCCGGATGGACTTTGGGAAGGTCTCGGCGATTACATTGATGACATCGCGCGCGATGTGCTTCACCTGCGTGGGCCCGAACTTGCCGGTCGCGCCGTGGACAAAGCCCAGGATCTGCCTGACCAGGCTGGCCCCGCGGTTGGCGCTGTGCTCGATCGTGTCGACCAGGAGCAGGTCGCCGGGCGACGTGATTCCGTCGCGGAGCATCGGCGCGGCAACCAGGATCGGCGCAAGCATGTTGTTGAGGTCGTGCGCGATCCCCGCTGCGAGCATGCCGATGTTCTCCAGCCGCTGGACGTGCAGGAACTTTTCCTCGAGCAGCTTCTTCTCGGTGACGTCGCTGAAGAAGTTGATCCGGGCGCGCGGCCGGCCCGCCTCGTCCCTGACCAGGGTCACGCGGGAATCCAGGATGAGCGCGCGCCCGTCGCGGGTCTGGCCCCGGATCTCGCCGTTCCAGAATCCGCAGCGCTCGACCGCGCCGCGCAACTGGCCGGGCAGCTCGATGTCCTGGGCGCCGAGCACCTCTTCGGGGGTGCGACCGACCGCCTCGCCCGCCGTCCAGCCGAGCATCCGCGCCGCGCCCTGGTTCCAGAGCATAACCTTGTCGTCCAGGCCGACGATCATGACCCCCTCGTGGGAGTTCGAAAGGATCTCGTTCTGCTCGCGGATCCGCGCCTCGGATTGCCTCTGCCGGGTGATGTCCTCGACCACGCCGATCCGAAGCGTCGGCCGGGAATCGGCGGGGTCCAGCGGCGCGACAAAGACCCGGGCCCAGACGATGGAGCCGTCCTTCCTCACGTAGCGTTTCTCCCGGCTGAAGTCCGAAACCTCCCCGGATGCAATCTCCATGAGGCGCCGGGTGTCCGCGGCCGTGTCGTCGGGGTGGGTGATGTCGTGCGACGTGAGCAGGAGGAGTTCGCCTGCGGAGTAGCCCACGATTTCGCAGAAGCGGCGGTTGACGTTCACGAAGCGGCCGCGGGGACCCTCGGCAATCACCACGCCCACCGCCGCCTGCTCAAATACGGACTGGAACATCCGCTCGCTCGCCCGCAGCGCCTCCTCGGTCTTCCTTCGCTCCGAGAGATCCTCCTTGATCGCGATGAAGTGGGTGATCGTGCCGTCGGCCTCCCGGACCGGCGTGATGGTCTGGCGCTCGGCGTAAAGGCTGCCGTCCTTCCGGCGATTGAATATCTCGCCGCGCCAGATGCGACCGGCGGTGATCGTCTCCCACATTTCCCGGTAAATGGCGGGGTCGACGGTGCCGGACTTCACCAGGTCCCGGGGATTCCGCCCTATGGCCTCCTCGAAGGAGTAGCCCGTCAGGTACGTGAAGGCGGGGTTGACCCAGACGATGTTGCCTTGCCGGTCGGTCATCATGATCGCGTTCGCGGCGGCGGTGAGTCCCGCGCCCTGGAGACGGAGCTCCGCCTCGGCCTTTCGCCGGGCGGAAACGTCGCGAACCTCGGCCACGATGTAGCCGGGACCATCGCTCATGAAGGTCGCGTGGAACTCGATTGGGAAAGTGCTTCCGTCCTTCCGGCGGTGGATGCCGTCGCCCTTGAGGGTTCCTCGCTGCCGAAGCTCCGCGGCGCGCGCGGGCCAGCTTTGCTCAGACACCTCGGTCTCGACGTCGAAGAGCCGCAGCGAGGCGCACTCCTCCTCGGTGTATCCCAGCGACGCACGTCCCTTGTCGTTCATGTACAGGATGCGCGCGGTGGCCGGATCGATGATCTCGAGCACGCTCTCGGAGTGGTCGAGGAGAAACTGGATCAGGAGCTGCTTCCCGTGCGCGATTTCCGCAGGCCGGCTTCCTTTCCTCGGCGGTGTTTTTTTGGGATTCAAGAATTTCACCCGGGCTCTATGGCCCGGAAATTTTGGGGTGACGGGGTGGGGCGCGCCGGCAGAGGCGGGCCCCGGTTGCCACCGCAACCCGGCTCTTCGGGTCGCCGTGGCGGGGTTAAGGCAACGTACACCCTGCCCCGCGCTGGCGCAAGAGGCGTTCGCCCCAATTTCGCGCCGGTCAGGGGGCGATGTCGCGGGCGGCGAGGAGCATGGCGCCCAGCTCGGTGCCGGCACGCTGGAGCTGGCTCACGACCCAGGAGAGGCGGGGGCTGCCGTCGGCGGGCCGGGGCAGCCGGAGGGCGTCGAGCGCCGCGCCCTCACCGGCCAGGAGCGAGGGATCGGGATTCTTCTCCTCGATCGCCGCGGCGATCGCCCCGAGGGACGCGGAGGCCCGCTTGGAGAACTCGGCCAGCCCGGGGGAGGGCAGCGGGGCGGTGGGGTCGAGGTGAAGCGCGAGCAGGTTCGCGATCCGCATCAGCCGCTGGTTTCCGTTGGCCAGGGCGGCGGCCATCTCGATCCGGTCCTGGCGGTTGCGGGGGTCCCCGGCCATCCGGCCGATCGAAGAGAACACGGCGCCGGCGGCGGCCTCCGCGCTTCGCTTTGCGGCCGTGACATCCCGGTCGTAGGGGCCGCCCCGCCGCAGGCGATCGATCAGGAGCGTGAGATAGTCGCGGTTCGCCCGCAGGGCCCGGGCCAGGATGCGGGGAAAGAGATCGCGTTCCCATACAGGCCAGAACACGGCGGCCGCCAGGAGCGCGAGCAGCCCGCCCGCCGTCGTGGTCGCAAGCCTCTCGAGGGTCAGGCCGATCGTGACCGGCCCGTTGGCTTCGGTCAGCAGGACCACGAAGAGGGTGACGAAGATCACCGCGACCCCGTAATTTCGCTTCGCCATGAAGCCGAAGCAGAAGGTCATCGCCGCGGTGAGGGCCATGATGGCGGCGAAAGGCAGGTGCAGCCAGAGGGTCAGGCTGGCGAGGATGCTGCCGGCCAGGGTTCCCAGGAGGCGCTGCGCCGCGCGCTTGCGCGTGGAGCCGTAGTCGGGCTGCAGGACGACGACCAGGGTGAAGGGCAGCCAGTAGGCGTGGGGCAGGGGATGAAACTTCAGGAGGGCCACGGCGATCACCGTCAGGACGGCAATGCGCAGGGTGAAGCGAAGAAGCGCCCGATCCACGTGGCGGCTGAGGTTCAGGGCCGCGGCCAGCGGCCGGAGCCTGAGGTTCTGCATGTCGAACAGTTCCAGGGAAAAGGCGGTCCGCTCGCCCGCCCGGTCCACCGTGGCCCTGAGGGTGTCGCCGACGACGGGGAGGTAGTCCTCGAGCTGCTTGAGCACCTGCACCAGCTGCGTCTCCGAGGGGCTTTCCCCGGCCTGCGCCGCGACCTTCGCCTGCAGGGCCCTCAGGAGGCTGTCGAGGCGCCGAAGCCGCACTTCCGCCGTCGCGAAGTGCGCCGGCTGGCGCGAGACAACGGCCAGGGCGACTGTGCGCGCGGTATTCGAGAGGGCGGTCAACAGCGGCTGGAACCCGACCTCCAGTCCCGCGAATGCGGGATCGGCGGACAGGGTCTCCAGCGTCGTGTTGAGGGCCATCACCCTCATGGCCAGGCGGGCGCCCGCCAGGTTCAGGTCTTCAAGCCGGGTGACGACCGGGCTCCGGGGCGAGGCGCTCCCGAGGACCGCGTAGGCCCGGTCGAGCTCCGTCCTGAGGCCCGATTCGCCCGCGGCGATGCGCCCGCTGCGGGGCGGGCCGCCCGGCTCGTCGGCCGTGTTGAGCGCCGCAAAGAGCGCGCCGGCGGCCAGCCAGGCGTCGGAGACGGCGCGGCGCAGCGGGTGCTGGGCGTTGATCGGCCAGAGCGCCACCTGGAGGACGGCGCCCCACAGTCCCCCGATCAGCGCGGCGATCGCGTGGTGGCCCGCGGCGGCCGCCCCGCCGGGGACGGCGAGGGCGATGAAGAAAAGGAGCGAGGAGGATATCGCAAGCGAGGGTCCGTAGTCGCTGCTCAGGTGCCGCCACAGCCCCGTGCAGGCGGCCACGATCACGGTGGCCAGCAGGGCGGCGGCCAGCGGATGGCCCATGAGTCCGCCGAATCCGGCGGCTCCCGCGAGGATGGCGGCCATCGCGACAAGCAGCGTCAGGCGCATCGCGTAGGCGCCCCGCACGTCGACCATCGCAATATTCTGCGCCGCGATGGCGGCGAAGGTCACCTCAAGCCCGAGATGCCCGGTCAGGGCGAGCAGGAGCGGGGCCATGAACGCGATCATGCAGCGCCATGCCCGCCCGTGGTCGGGTCGGTGGGACTCGCGCTCGGCGAAACCGGCCAGCCTTTGGCGGAGGTTCATCGTTTCAGGAATAAATCCCGCCGCCGAGCACGCGTTCCCCGTCGTGGATGGCGAGCACCTGCCCGGCGGCGATCGCCCGCTGGGGCCGGTGGAAACGGACGAGCGCGGAGGAGGGACCCTCGGGAATGAAGTCGAGCCCGACCCGGGGATCGCGGTACCTCACCCGGCCCTCAAGGGGGCGCGCCTCGCACACCGGTTCCCCGGTCCAGCTCAGGGAATGGATCCGGGCCTCCGTCTGGAAAAGCCCCGGCGCCCGCGGGCCGTCGAAGGCCACCAGCAGGGCGTTGTCCCCGGCCCGCTTTCCCACGACGACATAGCGCTCGTTGTCGGTGTTCGACGGGACGCGGATTCCCCGGCGCTGGCCGAGCGTGAAGTAGTGCAGGCCCCGGTGGAGCCCCAGCTCCCGCCCGTCCTCCGCGCGCACGATCGGCCCGGGCTTGTCCGGCACGTAGGCGCGCAGAAAGTCCGACATCTTCACCTCCCCGATGAAGCAGATTCCCTGGCTGTCCCTCTTGTCCGCGGTCGCGAGCCCCTCGGCGCGCGCGATGTCGCGAAGCTCGGGCTTGGAGAGGTGTCCGATCGGGAAGCGCGCCCCGGCGAGCTGCCCGGGCCCGAGGAGGGCCAGGAAATAGGACTGGTCCTTGTCCTTGTCCGCGCCCTCCAGCAGTGAAAACGCGCTTCCCTCCGAAGGGGTCATTCCCTCCGTTCCCTCCATTCCCTCCAAAGGGGTCATGCTTCGTATAGTGCTGCTCACAGCACTATACGAAGCATGACCCCTTTGCGCGTAGTGGCCGGTGGCGACCGCGTCGAAGCCGCGGTCGCGGGCCCAGGCGAGGAAGACCCCGAACTTTATCTCCCGGTTGCAGAGGGCGTCGGGGTTCGGGGTCAGGCCCCCGGCATAACCGTCCAGCAGGTACTGGACGACCCGCTCGCGGTAGTCGCGCATGAGGTTCACGACCTGGAAGTCGATCCCGACCCGGTCGGCCACCCGCCGCGCGTCGTCGATGTCCTCCTCCCAGGGGCAGCGCCCGACCACCTTGTCCTCGTTGATCCAGTTCTTCATGTAGGCGCCGGCCACGTCGCAGCCCCGGCGCTTGAGGAGAAGCGCCGCCACGGAGCTGTCGACTCCGCCGGACATAGCGACCAGGATCTTTTCTCGCGGTGGCACCGGCACCGACTTTTCTCATTGTGGAAATCCCCGCAACCCCAACCTTTGCGCCATGAGCGGCCCCTCACCGAAGTTGATTCACGCCTGGCTGGATTCGCTCGGATCGGGAATCCTCGAGTTCGACCGGGATTGGGGCGCCGGACAGATACCGTTTCCCGCCTTCAGCGAGGGGGCGCCGCCCGTGGCGAACCTCGCCCCGGCCCCCGAGCTGGCCGCCGGCCGCGCCTTTGGCTACTTTTCGCCGTCCCCCGGGCAGATCGCCTTTGTCCTGCCGCTGGAGCACGGCTGCGACATCGACCCGGGCAGGGACCTGGTGTACGTCGCCGGGGACTTCAACGGATGGCAGGCGGCGATCGGGAGCGCGGACTGGCTCCTGACCCCCGCTGAGCTCGACGGCGAGCAGGTGCTGATGTGGGCGGGCCCGGCCGCCGGGCTCGGCCTGGAAAAGCCGCAGCGCTTCAAGTTCGTGACCGGCGAGAATTTCTGGCTGGGCGCGCCGGACGACGCGCCCAACCTGGCCCCCGGCGACGCCAACCGGAATCGGCTGCTCGACCCGGCCCGGACCGGCCGTCACCTGTGGCGGGTCGCCTTCTCCGGCACGGTCGACCTCGCCGCGCCGATCTCGATCGCCGCCGGTCCGGGCGACGGGGCGGGGCGGATCCCGCTGGCGCCCGGGCCGTTCTTTTTCGAGCTGCGAACGGGGCTGCCGCTGGGAGCCATTGTGACCGGCAAGGCGACCGTGTTCCGGATCTTCGCGCCGCGCGCCGCGCGGGTGACGCTGAACCTCACGCAGGACGCCGGGGGCAAGGCCGGGGTGCGGACCTACGAGCTGTCCCGCCGGGAGGGCGCCGAGGGGGCGCAGGGGGTCTGGGAAACCGCGCTGGATCGCAACCTGCACGGCTGGTTCTACTGGTACGCGCTGGACGGGGTGCGCAGCGGGCCGGGGGCCTTCAATCCGGAGGCGCGGGTCCTGGATCCCTACGCGCTGGCCTGCATGGGACGCGACGGGCCGGGGATCGTCCTGGACCGGGCGTGGATCGGTTCCGGCGACCGGAAGTTTCGCACGCCGGCCTGGCAGGACCTGGTGATCATGGAGGCGCACGTCCGCGACCTGGCGGCCAACGCCCCGGTCCCGGCGTCCGCCGCGGAGCGCCTCGGGTTCGCCGGGCTGCGACGCTGGGTTGAGAGCCCGGAATTTTACCCCCACCAGCTCGGTGTGAATTGCGTCGAGCTGCAGCCCGTCCAGCAGTTCGATAGCGCGGGCCCGGAGGAGTACCACTGGGGATACATGACCAACAACTTCTTCGCGCCGGCGAGCGGCTTCTCGCTCGCGCCGGCGGAGGCCTCCGGGGTGCGCGAGCTCCAGGGCCTGGTGGCGGCCTTCCACGCCCGGGGGATCGCCGTCCTCCTCGACGTCGTCTTCAATCACTCGGGCGTGCCCGCCCACCTCCTGGAAATCGACGGGCTGTATTACTTTGAGCGGGATTCGGACGGGAAGCTGGCCAACTGGAGCGGCTGCGGGAACGACCTGAGGGCATCCTCGGCGATGGCCACCCGGCTGATCATCGACAGCTGCCGGCACCTGATCGAGGCCTACGGGGTCGACGGCTTCCGCTTCGACCTCGCCGAGCTCCTGGGCGTCGAGGTCCTGCGCGAGGTCGAGGCCGGGCTGAAGGCGATCAAGCCCGACGTGATCCTGATCGCGGAGCCCTGGAGCTTCCGGGGCCACATCGCCGGGGCGCTGCGCGACACCGGCTGGGCCTCCTGGAACGACGGCTTTCGGGACTTTGTCCGCGACTACGCCGGCGGACGGGGCTCCTCGGCGCGCCTCGAGTACTTCCTGAGGGGCTCGCCGTGGTACTTTGCGAAATGGCCCGCCCAGTCCGTGAACTACACCGAGTCCCACGACGACCGGACGTGGATCGACGCCATAACGGAGAATCCCGGCAACGACGGCTCGGGGCCGACCGCCAACGACCGGAGGCGCACCCACCTGATGGCTGCGATCCTTTTCATGTCCTTTGGGATCCCGATGATCGCCGAGGGGCAGGACTTCCTCAGGTCGAAGCGCGGGGTGAACAACACCTACCAGAGGGGCGACCTCAACGCCCTCGATTACCGGCGGCTTCAGCGCTACCTGGGCACCCACGCCTATTTTGCGGACTGGATAGCATTTCGCCGCGGCGACCAGGGCCGCCTGGTGAGGCTCTACTCGCGGCCCGGCGAGGGGTTTTTCAAATTTTACCGGGGCGACAGCCCCGAAGCCCTCGCCGTCGTCTATAATGCGGACTGGTCGGAGGGGGCAGGACGGCTTCTATTTGCAATAAACCCCTCGGGGCACGACGCGGTGATCGGGCTCGGGGAGGCGCTCGAGGGTCCGGGCCGGTGGCGGCAACTAGCGGACCATGAACGGTTTTATGGTGAAAGGCATGGCGCAGCGGCGCTGCTTCCGCTGGAACGGGACCTGCTGGTCCCGGGTATGAGTTGCGGGCTCTGGATCGGTTCCTGACGGGCGTTTTCACTGGGTCGGCCCCCGGGACCGAGAATCCCCCTTGCAATGCGGTCCCCGCACGTTTTCGTTAAATCCTTCCATGCCAACAAAAGTCGCCATCAATGGTTTCGGCCGCATCGGCCGCCTCGTATTCCGGGCCCTGGTTGAACAGGGCCTCCTGGGCTCCGCCTTCGATGTGGTGGCGGTGGGGGACATCGTCCCCGCCGACAACCTGGCGTACCTCCTGAAGTACGACTCCACACAGGGGCGCTTCCAGGGCACGGTCGGGTCGAGGAAGTCCTCGCCCGAGCTGGCCGATCCCGATATCATTGTCGTCAACGGGCACGATATCCGCGTGGTCAGCGCGAAGACTCCCGCCGAGCTCCCCTGGGCGGCCCTGGGCGTCCAGATCGTGATCGAGTCGACCGGTCTGTTTACCGACGCCGAGAAGGCCAAGGGGCACCTCACCGCCGGTGCGAAGAAGGTGATCATTTCCGCCCCGGCCAAAGGTGAGGACGTGACGGTGGTGATGGGCGTGAACGACCAGAAGTACGACCCCGCCGCCCACAACATCATTTCCAACGCCTCCTGCACCACGAACTGCCTGGCGCCTGTCGTGCATGTCCTCCTGAAGGAGGGTTTCGGGATCGAGGAAGGCCTCATGACCACGATCCACGCCTACACGGCCACGCAGAAGACCGTGGACGGGCCCTCGAAGAAGGACTGGAAGGGCGGCCGCTCGGCGGCGACCAACATCATCCCGGCCTCGACGGGCGCAGCCCGCGCCGTCGGCCTGGTGTGCCCCGAGGTCAAGGGAAAGCTGACCGGCATGTCGTTCCGCGTCCCGACGCCGACCGCCTCGGTCGTGGATCTCACCGTCCGGACCGTCAAGGAGACCTCCTACAAGGAGATCAGCGCGGCGATGAAGCGGGCGAGCGAGACCTACCTGAAGGGCATCCTGGCCTGGACCGACGAGGAGGTTGTCTCGACCGACTTCATTCACGACCGGAACTCATCGATCTTCGACGCCGGCTCCGGGATGGAGCTCAACAGCCGCTTCTTCAAGCTCGTGAGCTGGTACGACAACGAGTGGGGCTACAGCAACCGCTGCATCGACCTCCTGAAGAAGGTTTCCGCCGCCCTGTAGGCGCGCACCGCCGCCCCGCCGAGGGGAAAAAGCCATGGCAAAATTCAAATCCATCCGGGACCTGGACCTGGCGGGGAAGCGCGTCATCATGCGCGTGGACTTCAACGTGCCGCTGGACAAGGCCACGGGCGCGATCACGAACAACCAGCGGATCGCCGCGTCCCTGCCGACGATCCGGCACGCCATCGAGAAGGGGGCCTCGGTCGTCCTGATGAGCCACCTGGGCCGGCCCGACGGCCAGCGGGTGGCGAAGTACTCCCTGCGCCCCGTCGCCGCCGAGCTGGAGCGGCTCCTGGGCCGGCCCGTGCGTTTCCTCGATGATTGCGTCGGCCCCCAGGTTGAGGCCGCCTGCGCCTCGCTCGCACCCGGGGATGTCGTCCTCCTGGAAAACCTGCGCTTCCACATCGAGGAGGAGGGCAAGGTCAAGCTGGAGGACGGGACCTCGCGCAAGGCCGATCCGGCGGCGGTCGCCGCATTCCGGGCGAGCCTGTCCCGGCTGGGGGATGTCTTTGTCAACGACGCCTTCGGGACGGCCCACCGCGCGCATTCCTCGATGGTCGGCGTCTTGCTTCCGGTGAAGGCGGCCGGATTCCTCATGGAGTCGGAGTTGAACGCCTTTGCGGCCGTCCTCGACCATCCGCGGCGGCCGCTCCTGGCCATCCTCGGCGGGGCGAAGATCGCCGACAAGATCCCGCTGATCAGGAACCTGATCGCCAAGGCGGACTCGATCATCGTGGGCGGCGGGATGGCGTACACCTTCAAGAAGGTCTCCGAAGGAATGGAGATCGGCGACAGCCTCTTCGACCCGGAGGGGGCCAAGCTGGTCCCGGAGCTGCTGGCCCTCGCCCGCGATCGCGGCGTTAAGATGGTCTTCCCGGTGGACTACCTCTGCGCGGACAAGTTCGAGGCCAACGCGGCGACCCGCCCGGCCGACGACGCCTCCGGCATCCCGGCGGGCTGGATGGGCCTGGACGCCGGGCCCAAGTCCATCGCCCTTTACCGCGAGGCGATCCTCGCGGCCCGGACGATCGTCTGGAACGGTCCCCCGGGGGTCTTCGAATTCGAGAAATTCTCGGGCTCGACCCGGGCGATGGCGGAGGCGATCGCGCAGGCGACCGCCGCCGGCTCCACGACGGTCATCGGCGGCGGGGACACCGCGACCGCCGCCAAGAAATTCAAGGTCGACACGAAGGTGACCCACTGCTCCACGGGAGGCGGGGCCAGCCTTGAGTTCCTCGAGGGCAAGGTCCTTCCCGGGGTCGCGTTCCTGGAAACCTGAGGATCGCCCGCGCCAAGCACGCAAACAACCAATCACCATGTACCGCCAAAAAATGATCGTCGGCAACTGGAAGATGAACAAGACCACGGCCGACGCCCTGGTCCTCATACGCGACATCGCCGCGACCGTGGGAAAGCGGACGGACGTGGACGTCGTCGTGTGCCCGCCCTTCACGGCGCTGGAGGGCGCCAGCCGGGTGCTCGAGGGGACGGCGGTCAAGCTCGGCGCCCAGAACATGCATCCGGAGCTTAACGGCGCGTTCACCGGCGAGGTCTCCGCGCCGATGCTCCGCGAGCTGTTCGTCACGCACGTGATCCTGGGGCACAGCGAGCGCCGGGCCTACTTCGGGGAGACCGACGCGTTCGTCAACCAGAAGGTCCTGACGGCGATCAAGAACCAGCTTCGTCCCATCCTGTGCGTCGGCGAGACCCTCGCGGAGCGGGAGGCCGGCGCGACGCTGCGCGTTGTCCAGACCCAGGTCGAGCGCGGGCTCGAGGGCGTGGGCCGGGAAACCGCCGGGGGCATCGTCGTCGCCTACGAGCCGGTGTGGGCGATCGGGACCGGCAAGGTCGCCACCGCGGCGCAGGCCCAGGAGGTGCACGCCTTCATCCGGAGCCTGCTGGTGAAGCTTCTCGGCGAGGCGGTCGCCCAGCGGGCGCGCATCCTCTACGGCGGCTCGATGAAGCCGGCCAACGCGGCCGAGCTCCTTGGGCAGGGCGACATCGACGGCGGCCTGATCGGGGGCGCGAGCCTCGAGGCCCGCAGCTTCTGCGACCTGATCCAGGCGGCGGGCGCGGCAAAATAGGGTGGACAGGACCGGGGTATTTTCATCTGATACGGGCATGTATCAACCGGCCGCCATCGCCATTATTCCCATCATTTCCGGCCGCCCCGGGGATGGAGCAATGGCGTGAACTGACCGATCAGACGCCGACGACTCCAGCACCCGGGCCCACTGCGACGCCCGGGTTTTTCATTTCATGAGCACCACCCCTGTCAGGATATACGACACCACCCTCCGCGATGGAACGCAGGGGGAGGGCATCAGCTTTTCCGTCGCCGACAAGCTCCTGATCGCGGAGCGGCTCGACCGATTTGGCGTGGACTACATTGAGGGGGGCTTCCCCGGCTCCAATCCGCGCGACATCGCGTTCTTCTCGGAGGCCCGGAAGCTGAAGCTGCGCCACGCCCGCCTCGCCGCCTTCGGCTCGACCCGGCGGGCGGGGGTCCGCCCGCAGGACGACATCCAGCTGCGGCTCCTGCTCGAGAGCGGGATGCCCGTCATGACGATTGTCGGGAAGACCTGGCTGATGCACGTCACCGAGGTCCTCGGCACGACCGCCGAGGAAAACCTCGCGATGATCGAGGACTCGGTCCGCCACCTCGTATCCGAGGGCCGCGAGGTGATCTACGACGCGGAGCACTTCTTCGACGGCCACGCGGACAACCCGGACTACGCGATGCGCACCCTGGAGGCCGCCGCCCGCGGGGGCGCCTCGAACCTGACCCTCTGCGACACGAACGGGGGGACCCTCGTCCCGGAAATCGACCGGGTGACCCGGGCGGCCGTCGCCCGGTTCGGCGCCGCGAAGGTCGGCATCCACTGCCACAACGACAGCGGGGTCGCCGTCGCCCTCTCCCTGGCGGCCGTGAACGCGGGGGCCTCCCTTGTCCAGGGGACGATGAACGGCTACGGGGAGCGCGTGGGAAACGCGAACCTCGTGTCGATCCTGCCCAACCTCATCCTGAAGATGGGCCGGACGGCGAACTGCGCGGCGAACCTCTCCGAGCTGCGCGACCTGTCGCTTTTCTTCGACGAGCTCGCCAACCTGCGGCCCGACCCGAAGGCCCCCTTCGTGGGCCAGTCGGCCTTTGCGCACAAGGGGGGACTGCACGCGAATGCGGCCCAGAAGGTCGCCCGCAGCTACGAGCACATCTCCCCGGCCCTGGTCGGCAACCGGACGCGCGTCCTGGTCTCGGACATGGCGGGGCGGACGAGCCTTGCGGTCAAGGCCCGCGAGCTGGGGCTGGAACTCGACGAGAAGAGGCCGGAGATGAAGGACCTGATCGCCGACCTGAAGGACCGCGAATTCCGGGGCTACGAGTACGAGGCGGCCAACGCGTCGTTCAAGCTGCTCGTGGCTGCCCGCCTCGGGCAGAAGCGCACCTTCTTTGAGGTCGAGGGCTACCGGGTCATCATCGAGCGGCACAACGGCGAGCTCTGGGCCGAGGCGACCGTGAAGGTCAGGGTCAACGGCCAGCCCGTGCACACGGTGGCCGAGTCGACCGGCCCGGTCGGGGCCCTGGACGCCGCGCTGCGTCTCGCCCTCGAGCACGCCTACCCGCAGGTGCACGAGATGACGCTCAGGGACTACAAGGTCCGGATCCTCGACAGCAGCCAGGGCTCGGCGGCCCGGACCCGGGTCCTGATCGAGAGCGGCGACGGGGGATCGATCTGGGTCACCGTCGGGGTGAGCGACAATATCATCGACGCGAGCTGGGAGGCGCTCCGCGAGGCGGTCGAGTACAAGCTCATGAACTCGACCGCGGCGGAACCCGCGGCGGCGGCCCCGCGGTCCGCGCTCACAGCAGGGGCGCGAGCAGCCGGCTGATGTCCTCGGCCACGTTGCCGAGCAGGCGGCGGCGGCCGGTGGTCGAGGCGGCCACGGCCGGGACGCAGTGGGCGAGGATCCCGTCAAGCCAGCCCTTGATCGCCTTCACCTCGGCCTTCGAGTGGACGAGCACCCCGATCTCGAAGTTCACGAAGAGGCTCCGCAGGTCAAAATTGGGCGACCCGACGAGCGCGGTGCGGCCGTCGACGACGACGGCCTTGGCGTGGAGCATCCCGGGGGTGTAGAGCATGACGCGGATGCCGGCGCGCAGCAGCTCGCGGGTGTAGTACCTTCGGGCGAAGTCCGCGATCCGGTGGTTGGACACCGCGGGCACCACCAGGGTGACCTGGCAGCCGGCGCGGGCCTTCACGATCAGGGAGCGCTGGAGGACGTCGTCGGGGATGAAATAGGGCGTGACGATCCAGATGTTGCGCTCGGCCTCCTGGATCATCGCGATGATCCCCTCGTAGAGGGGGTCTCCCGGGACATCCGGGCCGCTTGCGACCACCTGGAGATCGCAGTTGCCGCGCGGCTCGACCGCGTCCGAGGGCATCCCGGCGTGGACGACCTCCGGCGACTGCCGGGTGGTGAAGCACCAATCGGCGATGAAAACCTCGTTCAGGAGGGCGGCCGCCGGGCCCTCGATCACGACCCCGAAGTCCCTCCAGCGCCTGCGGAGGGGCGTGGGGCCCATGTACTCGCGCCCGATGTTCCGCCCGCCCATCACCACGGTGCCGTGGTCGAAGATGGCCATCTTCCTGTGGTTCCGCAGGTTGGCCCACCGCGCGGAGGTCACGGGCATAACCGGCATGAAGCGGGCGACCTCCCCGCCGGCCCGCCGGAGCGGGTTGGCGAACAGATGGCTGGAGACCGGGCTCCCGAGCGCGTCCAGAAGGAGGCGGACCTTGACCCCCTTCCGGGCGCGTGCGGCCAGCAGCGACACCAGCCGGCGGCCGACTTCGTCGCGGTTGAGGATGAAGGTGGTGATGTGGATGCAGTGGCGCGCCTCCTGGATGTGCTTCTCCAGGGCGGCGAATTCCTCCTCGCCGGTTGCCAGGATGCCGAGGCTGTTCCCCGAGACGGGGGGGCCGGCCCCGGCCGCGGTGACCGCATGGGCGACCGGGCCCGCGGCCGGGGTGGCCTGGCCGACCAGCGAGCGCGGCAGGGTGGGGACGAGTTTGGACTTCCGGGCGTTCAGGCGCCGGAGCTTTCTCCCGCCGAAGATCAGGTAGAGCGGCACCCCGACATAGGGCACGAGGACGATGATCAGCAGCCAGGACACCGTATTGGCGGGCGCCCGCTTCTCGCTCATCAGCCGCGCCACGAGGAAGAACGCCAGCAGGAACCCGGCGATTGTGAGCAGGTGGGAAAGCAGGCCATGGGCTGCCAGATCCGAGAGGAAATGGCGCAGGAAGGTCGGAATCACCGTGCCCGAAGGAACACGGAACCCGCCTCATCCGCAAGCGTACCCTAAGAAAATCCTTGAACTCCGCCTGCGCACACGAGAATTTGACCATTCCGTAACTCGGTAGGATACTCAAGTGGCCAACGAGGGCAGACTGTAA